>NZ_JBZAYS010000002.1:0-153422 GCF_058242845.1 Acinetobacter sp. 789_lipA
CTAGCCAATCTAATTTTCTATTTTTTTATCTTGAAATAATTCAAGTAAATCAGAGTGGTTTGCAGCTGGTTGTTCTTTCAGAAATATGTTCGCATAATCTTCTAAATGTTCTTCCATAAGGGAAGTTGCGAGTTGTTCATCACCTTGCTCAATTGCATTAAGAATAGCCGTATGCTCCTCAATCGAGCAACTGTTATGGGCTGGGGACTCATACATGCGGATTAATAATGACGTTCTGGCAATTAATGTTTGAAGGTAGTTCGTCACCAAGGGATTGTTATTAATTTCGCTCAGCTTTAAATGGAAGTCACCTGAAAGTTTTACCCACTCTTTCCAGTTACCATCAGAAAGCGCATTTTCTTCTTTTCTGACTAATTCTCTTACACTTTGTAAATTCACATTTTTCGCACGTTTCGCGAGTTTTCTGACTGTTCCCAATTCCAGCATGCTACGTGCCTCAAACACAGCTTTGGTGTCTTCTAGATCATGCTCAGCAACAATAGCACCACGATTTGGCTGTATTTCAATAATTTTATCGTGAGCGAGCTTTACAAAAATCCGTCGAATCACGCCACGCGTAACTCCAAATGCCTTACATAAGGGTGCTTCAACCAAACGAGTACCTGGTTTTAATTGACGATTTAAAATTGCATCTAAAATTGCATTATAAATGTGCATATCTATGTCTTTGTTATTCAGTGCTTTTTGGCTTTCATCTGAATGCAATGACATTTTTTAGGGTCTCCTTAGCGCATTGAAGTTACAAAACAGTGCAAATGTTAGACGGGGCATAAAGAGCTAATTATAGGCTCTAAACGATTTTAGCAATGAATGTGTATAATGCAAAGAAAAATAAAAAATATAAATATTAGATATTTAATTAAAAATCATGTTGATAAAAATGAAGATTTTAAAATTAAATTCATTGTTGGCTCAAAATTTGCATTGTATGGATTGTGCACAATACTGAATTATATTATCAACAATTTGACTGAACTTTGTGAGTCATTTTTGGGAACGACTTATGTTGCAAGTTAAGAAAAGTATCTTGTTTGGAGTGATGGCCTCTTGTGCAGGTTTTTGTCATGCAGGGGTGGAATTCAACACAGATAGTGTGAATGTGAAAATTAGCGGTTTGATTGATACTGGTATTGCAACAGTGACAAACGTGAAGGGTGGAACCAAGACTGAAGCTGTAGATAGTATTTTGGGTGTGTCTAACATTGGTTTTAGTGGAAACTATAAAATTGATGAAGATTATCAAGCCTACTTTAATTTGCAGTCTGGTTTTAAACCTTCAAAAGGTGAACAAAACAAAGATGGTGAGCTTTTTGACCGAAATGCATATGCGGGCCTGAAAACACCTTATGGTTCATTAAGTGTCGGAAAACAATGGACGTTTAACGATGATTGGTTTGTCGGTAGTGTATTTAAAGGCGGTTATAACTCAGGTGCCATCTTTAAAATGTCTGAGTTCGATGCTGTAAGTGAAATTTACAGTAATACTTTTAAGTATTCTTCGCCTGAACTGAATGGTTGGCAGTTTGGTGCTTTATATGCCACAGATGATGACTCTGCGAAAAATACACACGGGCAGATTTTCTCTGGTGCAGCGAAATATACAACACCAAAACTGATGTTAGGCGCAGCCTATGAAGATCATGAAGCACATGATACCGATAATCATTATAGATTAACCACTTTAGCTTCAAAGTATACATTTGACCAATTGACCACCCGTTTAGGTTTTGCATACGCAGATATTACAGGACCGGGTCAATATGCAGCGATTGCAAGCAACTCAGCTGACCAAAAGGCGTGGGCTACTGAGGTGGGTGTGGATTACAACTTTACCCCGAAGCTCACCGTATCAGGCGATGTGATCTATAAGCAAAATACAACATTTGATCATGACGCGATGGTCTATAGAGCGCTGGCAATTTATCAAGTACGTAAACCTCTTAGCTTAGTCGCAAACCTTGCTTATCTGACAAACGATGATGGCTCAAGTGAAAGTTTAGTTAACACTGATTCAACACTCCCTGGGGGGGGTTATGCAAATCAGGACCAACTTTCATTGGCTTTGGGCATGAGACTGACATTCTAGCCACAAAACAAAGACCACGAGCTTAGAGCCTATCCAGCGATAGCTTGTAACCGAATTTAATGAATTTAAAATGAGAGATCACAATGGATAACAACTCAGAAGCATTAATTAAGCCAGGTTATGACCCCGCTTTAACCAATCAGGATTTAGCACCACTTAAAAAGCAGACTTGGGGCTCATACAATATTTTTGCCTTTTGGATGTCTGATGTACACAGTGTTGGTGGATATGTCACAGCAGGTAGTTTGTTTGCATTAGGTTTAAATAGCTGGCAAGTTCTAGTCTCCTTATTAATTGGCATTGTAATTGTTCAGTTCTTTGCCAACTTGATTGCCAAACCAAGTCAAAAGACCAGTACACCGTTTCCTGTCATTTGTCGTGCAACTTTTGGTGTTTTGGGGGCCAACATCCCTGCGGTGATTCGAGGATTGATTGCTGTTGCTTGGTATGGGATTCAAACCTATTTAGCATCAAGTGCTTTTATTCTGGTTATCCTTAAATTCTTTCCTGATATGGCGATATATGCTGATGTGAAGCAGTATGGCTTCTTAGGACTTTCATATTTAGGCTGGATTGGTTTTATGCTGCTTTGGGTGTTACAAGCAGTCGTGTTCTGGTCGGGTATGAATAGTATTCGTAAATTTATTGATTGGGCTGGGCCAGCTGTTTATGTGGTCATGTTCGCCATGGCGGCATGGTTGGTATATGAAGCGGGATGGGAAAATATCGATCTTAATCTGGGTGGCGTGAAGTACGAAGGTTTAGATGTATTACCCGTCATGATTGGTGCTATCGCCATTGTTGTTTCTTACTTCTCTGGACCTGTCTTAAATTTTGGTGACTTTTCTCGATATGGCAAATCATTTGAAGCTGTTAAGTTCGGAAATTTTCTAGGTCTACCGGTTAACTTCCTTGGGTTCTCATTATTAACTGTGGTATGTATTGCTGCGACTTTACCAATTTACGGCAAATTAATTACTGACCCTGTTGAAATGGTTGGTAAATTGGACAATACCTTTGTAGTGATTTTAGGTAGCTTAACGCTCATGATTGCTACAGTCGGAATTAACATTGTCGCGAACTTTGTCTCGCCAGCATTTGATTTCTCAAATGTCTCTCCAAGTAAAATCAGCTGGCGTATGGGTGGGATGATTGCAGCAATTGGCTCTATTTTCATCACCCCTTGGAATCTATTTAATAATCCTGAAGTTATTCACTATACCATTGATATCTTAGGTGCTTTTATTGGTCCGTTATTCGGTATCTTGATTGCAGATTACTACTTTGTTAAGAAGCAAAACATTGCCGTAGATGATCTTTATACATTAGATAGCAAAGGTAACTATTGGTATAAAAACGGCTATAACTACAATGCAATTTATGCCTTGATTCCATCCGCAATTATTCCAATTTTATGTGTGTTGCTTCCGCAATGGCATGTACTCGCAAATTTCAGTTGGTTTATTGGAATGTTCTTAGGGCTGCTCACTTACAGTGTGATTAGTATGAGATCACCCGTCAAATATTCAAAATCAATAAATTAAGACTCAATTTAACCCCGTTAAGCCATTAGCGGGGTTAACTGTTAGCACGAATCTGAATCTATTTGCTTAATAGATTTCTCAATTGAATTATGAAAGATCAAAGGTTAATTATGCGTATTCAAGTCATTAATCCAAATACCAGTCTGGAAATGACACAATCTATTGCAGAAAGTGCGAGAAATGTTGCGGCCGAATCCACAGAAATTTTGGCGGTTTCTCCAACTCAAGGTGTTGCGTCAATTGAAGGACACTATGATGAAGCAATTGCTTCCTTTCATTTATTAGATTTGATTAAACAAGGGCAGACGCAACAAGTCGATGGTCATATCATTGCGTGTTTTGGAGACCCGGGTTTAGATGCTGCTCGAGAGTTAACAGATGCTCCAGTGATTGGTATTGCAGAAGCGGCTTTTCACATGGCCACTTTAATTGCAACAAAGTTCTCTATTGTAACGACGCTTAAACGAACCAAAATCATTGCGGAACATCTGTTACACCAATATGGCTATACCCATAAATGTGAAAAAATCCACTGTATCGATTTACCTGTTCTTGATCTAGAAACGAATGAAACAGAAACCTATGAAAAGTTACTTCAGATGTGTTTATTCGCGAAGCTGAATGATGGGATTGGTGCAATTGTTTTAGGCTGTGGGGGAATGTCCAAACATGTTGATCGAATTTCCCAAGAGCTACAAATTCCAGTAATAGATGGGGTGACGGCTGCGGTTAAATTACTCGAAGCACTGCATGGTTTAGGACTGCGTACCAGCAAATGGGGTGATTATGACTACCCAACTCAAAAGTAAGGCTTGAGCATTTTTAGAATTTAAAGACAGTCATTGTCTATGCATTACATGGGTTTAATTATTCAGCATATGCACGTTACAAAAAGAGATGCCGCTTTACTCAACGCGCGAATTGTAACTTTTATGCTCAATAGATTTTATAGATATCATTTTTAGTTTGGAAAACATATGGCAACTTTACATGCACCGACTTTTGAGATTCCTTCACATTTACAGCAGTATACAAATCTAGCGGATGAAAGAATTGGAGCAAAAGTGATTGATTGCTCTGATGATTTTTTTGCAGAAGCAAAACGGATGTTAAACGCGAGTGCACCGATTTTTGTCGAAGATAAGTTTGATGATCATGGTAAATGGATGGACGGCTGGGAAACACGCCGTAAACGCCATGCTGGATATGATTGGTGTATTGTCAAACTGGGAGTCGCTGGAAAAATTCGCGGTTTAGATATTGATACGACATTCTTTACAGGAAATTATCCAGCATCAGCTGCACTAGAAGCATGCTATGCCCCTAGTGATGAGCTTGAGCAGGTCGAATGGCAAAGCTTTTTACCCAATAGTATTCTAGGTTCCAGTCAGCATCACATTTTTCATGTTGAATCAGAACAGGTGTTTACCCATATTCGATTAAATATCTTCCCAGATGGTGGGGTAGCCCGTTTACGTATTTATGGTGAAGTTCAGATTCAAATCAAAGACAGTGGGCAAACACTGGATTTACTCGCACTAGAAAATGGTGGGCGAGTCATTGCTTATAGTGATGCACATTTTGGACATCCACGTAATCTGATTAACCCGGGAAGAGGCGTAAACATGGGGGATGGCTGGGAAACCAAGCGCCGCCGTGAACCGGGTTTTGATTGGTGTGTATTGGCATTAGGTCAAACTGGGACCATTGAAAAAATTGAAATTGATACGGCACACTTTAAAGGGAACTTCCCAGCACAAGTTTCTATTCAGGCTGTATATGTGAAAGACGCGACCGACCCTCAATTGATACCGCAAAGTATGTTTTGGCCATTTTTACTCGAAGCCCAAGACATGCAAATGGATCACGTACATAGCTACATTGATCAAGTTCTCGCACATGAGAAAATCTCACACATTCGAATCAACATGATCCCAGATGGCGGTATTAGTCGTATTCGTTTATGGGGTAAAGTCACGACTACAGTGTAACTGACATGAATAAAATTCAAATACAGCCATTAACTGCTGAAAACTTCAAGCCCTTTGGCGATATTCTCATGACGAAGGGGAATGATTTTTTTTATATTAATGAAAAGCATACCGAACGCTATCACGATTTGGCAGAAATACAATCAGATGCAAAAGTCGGCATGAGTATTTTCAATAATATTAAGGCAAGTCAGTTTCCTATAGAAATTTCGATGCTTGAAAGACATCCGCTCGGCTCGCAAGCATTTGTCGCTATGCATGGGCAAAAGTTTGTGATTGTTGTTGCGGAAAGTTTAGATAAAGACACTCCTGATCTGAATAAAATTAAAGCTTTTATTACTAATGGTAATCAAGGCGTTAATTATCACGCAGGAACTTGGCACCACCCGCTTATCACCCTAGAAGCACCGAGTGAATTCATCGTTGTAGATCGTATTGGGGGTAGTCAGAACTGTGATGTATATCCATTCGAAAACATGCTTTATGTAGAGTCAGAATAATTAAGATTTGAACTTTAGTTTTGATGCTTAGAGTATTGAATTTAATGTAGAAAAACCCTGCAATACAATCAAATTGCAGGATGTAAAAACCTAGTCTTAAGCAATAGAAATAGCGTTTTATTTATCTTGCGAGGAAATAAAAGTGACACAAGATTATTTATGTGGACAAGACCTGATCGACCACATTCAGAATGCACCATATTCACGAGATTTGATTGGCTATCATGGTGAACCACCTAAAGTAGAATGGCCAAATGGCGCTCGTATTGCAGTACAGTTTGTACTGAATTATGAAGAAGGGGGTGAAAACCATATAGAACATGGTGACGCTGGTTCTGAGCAGTTCTTATCGGAAATCATTGGGGCTGCAAGTTTCCCAGACAAACATATGTCGATGGATTCTATGTATGAATATGGGTCACGCGCAGGATTCTGGCGTATTCATCAGGAGTTCAAAAAGCGTAATTTACCTATGACGATTTTCGGTGTGGGCATGGCTTTAATTCGCAATCCCTATATTGTACAAGCCATCAAAGATGCAAATTATGATGTAGTTTCACACGGTCAGCGTTGGATTCATTATCAAGACATGCCCATTGAGCTAGAACGCCAATATATGGATCAAGCCATCAGTGTGTTGGAAACTTTATTTGGACAAGCGCCGATTGGTTGGTATACAGGTCGGGATAGTCCTAATACCCGTCAGTTATTGGCCGAGTTTCCACAAATTAAATATGATAGTGATAATTATGGTGATGACTTGCCATTTTGGAGTTCACTGACGGATGCTACAGGTAATAGCCGTCCACACTTAATTATTCCTTATACCTTAGAAAGCAATGATATGAAGTTCAGCTCACCAGGGGGATTTAACAGTGGAGAGCAATTTTATCAATATCTAAAAGATTCGTTTGATGTGCTTTATAAAGAAGGTGAAAGCTCTCCCAAAATGTTATCTATTGGAATGCACTGTCGTATTTTGGGGCGTCCTGGTCGTTTTAAAGCTCTACAACGCTTTTTGGATTATATTCAAGCACATGAGAATGTTTGGATTTGTCGACGAGGGGATATTGCTGAACATTGGTATCAGCATCATGCGGAATAAGGAACCTGTCTGAGTTCAATTATACGTTTAGAAATAATTAACTTATGCAACAACATCCAAAATGCTATCTATGCAGAGTTTCTAGGAAATGAAGTGGAAATTTTTTAGATGGATGGGGGGCTTCATCTTTTTTCTGTATAGGCAAATCAGACAGACTATATTTGTTTAGGAGAGTGATGGTAGCCCATAAAATTGTGTGAAAAATACAACTCGCGAATGGTACTGGCGTGAAAAGATACTTTAATAGTGCAACTCACTTATTTATTATTTTTTATTTGAAATTAAATAATTAGGTTTTAATTTTACCCTAAATATTTTGATCTCCATTAGAAAATAAATGTTGGTTCAAAAATTGCTTCTATGTTTATTGTGGTGCAATTTTGCATGCAGGAATAAATTTTGAATCAATTTAGGTCAAAAGTAATACCAGATAAAGTAAAGCATGGAGAAAAAATGGAAATTTATACTCAACGATTAGAAGCAGTTACAGAAAATTGTGACTTTGATGTCATTGAGCTGACTTTCGATACGCGCCAAAAGAGCCGTTTTCGTGCAACTTTAAAAAATGGGGTAGATATTGGTGCAGATTTACCGCGCACAGGCATTTTACGCAGTGGATCATATATTTCGACGGAAAGCGGAAATATTCTTAAAGTTGAAGCGAAACCAGAAAAACTGATGAAAGTTTCGGCACAGCAAGAATTTGATTTATTAAAAGCTGCATATCATCTCGGCAATCGTCACGTTCCCTTAATGTTGACGCCAACAGCATTATATTTCGAACCAGATCATGTACTGGCTGAAATGGTAGTGGGTTTGGGATTAAACGTTGCAGAGGTAGATCATCCTTTTGAACCAGAAAGCGGTGCTTATGCACAACATCAACATGATCATCGCTTAAGCCCAATCAAGACTTTACATCATGTCCATCACTAATCCGTCACAACTACTCAGCTTGTTGACCTTGTCATCAACTGCGTTACCGATAGGGGCATATTGCTATTCGCAAGGTGTGGAAAGTGCCATTGATCGAGGGCTGATTCATGATGAAGCCTCCAGCATTGCTTATTTTGAAGAAGTGCTGGAAATGCTCTTGGTTCGTTTTGAGTTGCCAGTGCTGAAACGTTTAATGCAATACAGTGATGACGAAGTAAATTTTACTTACTGGGCAAACTTTTACCGCGCCAGCCGTGAGAGTAAAGAGCTACTGGCAGAATCGAAACAGTTGGCATTTTCTTTAAATGCATGGATTAGAGACGTATTAAAGCAACCCGTTAAAGTGAAAAAACAGCTGGGCTTTGTTCCAGTGTATGGAAACCTGTGTGGCACCTTGGGGCTAAATCAAACAGAAGTACTCACGGCTTATACCTTTACCCTTTTAGAAAATCAGGTCTTGGCGGCAGTTAAAACCGTACCGCTTGGACAGATGAGTGGTCAGCGTATTTTGTGGCATTTACATGCGCTTATTCCCGCAGCAATTACGCGTGCGCTGGCATTGCCAGACACAGAAATCAGTAGTGCTTTACCGCAATATGCCATGCTCAGTATGCACCACGAGACCCAATATTCAAGACTATTCAGATCATAATTTTAAGAGGAAAAAATATGTCACAACGTAGCCCATTACGTGTAGGAATTGGTGGACCAGTCGGGTCGGGTAAAACAGCGCTGACCTTGAATTTATGTCAGGCCTTGCGTGAAAAATATAATATGGCTGTCGTCACCAATGACATTTATACCAAAGAAGATTCAAACTTTTTAACCCGCAATGAAGCCATGTCTCCAGAGCGTATTGTTGGGGTGGAAACAGGTGGTTGTCCGCATACTGCCATTCGTGAAGATGCGTCTATTAACCTCGCGGCAATTGATGATTTATGTGAAAAGTTTGATGGGCTTGAGCTGATTATTATTGAAAGTGGTGGAGATAATTTGGCAGCGACATTTAGTCCTGAGCTTTCAGATTTAACCCTGTATGTGATTGATGTGGCGGGAGGAGAAAAGATTCCACGTAAAGGTGGTCCAGGCATTACCAAATCCGATTTGTTGATTATCAATAAAACCGACTTGGCACCAATGGTCGGCGCAAACCTAAGTGTGATGGACCAAGATGCTAAACGTATGCGTGGCGATAAGCCGTTCTTGTTTAGCAATATGAAAACCAAAGAAGGTTTGGAAATTATTATTTCGTTCATTGAAAAACAAGGTCTATTCAAAGCTTAATTCGGGGAAACACCATGACTTATTTAAAAAGAACTTTAGTCACTTTCGCCGCAGCTTTTCCAATGTGGGCAATGGCACATCCCGGACATGAACAACAGAATAGTTTCTTGACGGGCTTTATTCATCCATTTACTGGAATTGATCACCTCACAATGGCAATCGCTTTTGGTGTGCTGCTGTGGTCAGCGGCTAATCGTTGGAAAGTAGGCGGATTGTTGGGTTTAGTTGTGGCCATGATTGCGGGTTTTAGCCTTGGGCAGTTGCATATCGTTTCCGCAAATATTGCTGAATACGGCATTGTTTTCTCCTTATCTGTTCTTGCCATTGCCCTATGGACCAAAGCCAATCGACTGTTTGCAGTTGCGACTATGGTTTTAGCAAGTTTTCATGGTATGGCGCATGGTGCCGAATTGAGTCATTCAGGTCATGTGATCGGTTTAGTCTTCGGCATGGTTGTTGCTATGTCTTGTATCTACGCAGGTGGCTTGGGTTTAGGTGCATTGTTACAAAAATATGTGCCACATGGTAAGAAAATTGTCGGTGGAATTGCCGCAGTTGTTGCATTGATTGGTTTGGCTTAATGATTTTTAGGTCGTTTTGATGAACAAATTTCAGCACAGCAAATTATTGGTATTGATCACGCAGAGGAAGCATGCAGGATTTAACCGTCAGTCGAACGCATGATGCTCAATTATGGTTTGCCAAGTTGGAACTCGGTTTTCAGGCTCAAAAAGAGCCTGAATGCACGGTGTTACATCACCGCAAACATTATGGTCCTGTTCGGGTACAAAAAATGCTTTGGCCTGAAAAAACAGGGGTTTGCCATGCCATTATTGTGCATCCACCTGCGGGCATTGCGGGTGGGGATCACCTGACTTTTGATATGTCTGTCGATGCGCAGGCTCATGCCTTAGTGACCACCCCGGGCGCAGGTAAATGGTACAAAACCAATGGTAAAAAGGCCTATCAGCATATCAATATTTGTTTGAATGCTGATGCTATTTTTGAATGGCTGCCGCAAGAAACCATGCTGTTTAATGGTGCGAATGCGCATTCAGAAACCATCATTCATTTGGATCATGCAGCCAGTTTTATTGGTTGGGACATGTTGGTCATTGGTCGCCAAGCACGTGAAGAGCAATTTAGTGATGGTGCCTATAGCAACCAGTTCAAATTGTTCCGTAATCAAACTTTGTTGGTGGCAGATACTTTAAGTTTTAAGGGCAATGACCGCTGGTTAAGTTCATGCCTAGGCATGCATGGTCAATCTGTGATGGGGAGTTTCTGGGCCGTGCCCCCCATGCAATATCGTGCCAGTCTAGATTTAGAACAGTATTTGGATTTAATCCGTGAACTGATGATGCGTATGGATGTACCTGTCACCTTAACGGTTTTGGATGATGTGATTTGTGCGCGCTATTTGGGGAATGATGTTCGGCAATGTCACGATGCTTTTGCTGCCATCAGAGCGAAATTAAGACGCTATTGGTACGATCTGGATGAAGAATTCCCACGTATTTGGAGAACTTAAATTCATTTTAGCCTGTAATTTCAAGACCAAATGACACAACGATTTTTGGTCATGTATAGCTCATGAGCGAAGCATCTCCACGTTTAAATAGGTAAAAGATATGGAATTAAATCCAACAGAAAAAGACAAACTTTTAATTTTTACCGCGGGTTTGGTTGCAGAGCGCCGTAAAGCACGTGGTTTAAAGCTGAATTATCCTGAAGCGATTGCGTATATTTCTGCTGCCTTGCTTGAAGGTGCACGCGATGGCATGAGCGTAAGCGAGCTGATGCACTACGGCACGACTTTACTGAGCCGCAATGATGTGATGGATGGCATCGCAGAAATGATTGTTGAAGTCCAAGTTGAAGCAACCTTTCCAGATGGTTCAAAACTGGTGACTGTACATCAACCGATTATGTAAAGAACTATAAGGAATAAAGATGATTCCAGGTGAAGTAATTACGTCAGATCGCGATATTGAGTTAAATGTTGGACGTGAAACCCTAAAAATAACGGTTGCGAACGCTGGGGATCGACCAATTCAAATTGGTTCGCATTTTCACTTTTATGAAGCCAATGATGCTTTGCAATTTGAGCGCGAGCGTGCCAAAGGCTACCGTTTGAATATTGCTGCGGGCACCGCAGTACGGTTTGAGCCGGGTCAGAGCCGAGATGTCGAATTGGTGGCACTAGCAGGAAAGCGTGAAGTGTATGGTTTTGCGGGTCGAGTGATGGGGAAACTTGACTAAGTCGGGCCATCAAAATCTTTTAAGAATTTAGAGTAATCTATGATGAAAATGTCACGTCGTGCATATGCGGAAATGTTCGGACCAACCGTAGGGGATCGTGTTCGTTTGGCGGATACGGAACTGTTTATTGAAGTCGAACAAGACCTGACCACTTATGGTGAAGAAGTTAAATTCGGTGGTGGTAAAGTCATTCGAGACGGCATGGGGCAATCCCAATTGTTGGCAGATGATGTTGCCGATACCATCATTACCAATGCACTTATTGTCGATTGGTGGGGCATTGTGAAAGCCGATGTCGGTTTAAAGAATGGTCGTATCTGGAAAATTGGTAAGGCGGGAAATCCTGACATACAACCCAATATCACCATTCCGTTGGGAGCGGCCACGGAAGTGATTGCGGGGGAAGGTCAAATTCTAACTGCAGGCGGCATTGACACGCATATTCACTGGATTTGCCCGCAACAGGTAGAAACTGCACTCATGTCAGGTACAACCACTATGATTGGTGGCGGAACAGGTCCAGCAGCAGGGACATCCGCAACCACAGTGACACCGGGACCATGGCATATTGCGACCATGTTGCAAGCCATCGATGATTTACCTATGAATATTGGGCTATTGGGCAAAGGAAATTTGAGTTTGCCCGATCCTGTCCGCGAGCAGATTGAAGCAGGTGTGGTGGGTTTAAAACTGCATGAAGATTGGGGTTCAACCCCTGCTGCCATTGATAACTGTTTGACTGTCGCGGATGAATATGATGTGCAAGTCGCAATTCATACTGATACTTTAAACGAGAGCGGCTTTTTAGAAGAAACGTTGGCGGCATTTAAACAGCGTACCATTCACACCTATCATACTGAAGGTGCAGGTGGTGGTCATGCGCCTGATATTTTAAAAGCTATTGGTCAGGCCAACGTGTTACCATCTTCAACCAATCCGACGCGCCCATATACGGTTAATACCATTGATGAGCATTTGGACATGCTGATGGTATGTCATCATTTAGATCCTGCGATTTCAGAAGATGTTGCATTTGCCGAAAGTCGAATTCGTCGTGAAACCATTGCCGCGGAAGATATTTTGCAAGATTTGGGCGCAATTTCCATGATGTCGTCTGATTCACAGGCAATGGGGCGTGTGGGCGAAGTGATTATTCGTACATGGCAAACCGCACATAAAATGAAAGTGCAGCGTGGACCGCTAGAAGGTGATACGCCATATACGGATAATCAGCGGGTTAAACGTTATATTGCGAAATATACAATTAATCCAGCCATTACCCACGGTTTGTGTCATGAAGTCGGCTCGGTCGAAGAAGGTAAGCTGGCAGACTTGGTGCTGTGGAAACCTGCATTTTTTGGTGTTAAACCTGCCATGATTATTAAAGGCGGTATGATTGCAGCAGCACCAATGGGGGATATTAATGCGTCCATTCCAACGCCGCAGCCTGTGCACTACCGTCCCATGTTTGGCGCAAATGCCCGCGGTGTGCATAACACCTGTATTACCTTCTTGTCTCAGGCAGGAATTAATAATGGTGTAGCGGAAAAATTAGGTCTGAAGAAAATCATTTCTGCATGTAAAAACACACGTAATATTTCAAAAGCCGATATGAAGCACAACACCTATACACCAGTGATGGAAGTTGATTCGGAAATCTACGAAGTACGGGCAGATGGCATACATTTGACCTGTGAACCAGCAGAATTATTGCCAATGGCACAGCGTTATTTCTTGTTTTAATTAATTATCTTGCTTAAAAGCCAGCCAATTAATCTCTCACGAGTTTAAAGTCTTAAATCCATAACGTGAATAAACTCCTTTATGGATTTTTGGCTAATGATTCTATTTACTAAGCATGAGTATTTAGGATACCCAAACTAGTTTTAACTAACTGGCATGTCCTTTCAGGCTTTGTTGCACAAAGATTTTAAAATTAGAACAGCTCTAAGCTAATTAAAACGTAATCATTCGATGAATACCTTACTAGATTTCAGGCAGGTTTCCAGTTATGTGGCAGCAGCTCTCACCATTTTTTATGGCGATGGCTATCACTTAACCGTACCGAATTTGTCGGAAACTTATTTAAGCAAATTTCATACCTGAGTTGTCGATTAAATTTGAGTGGATTGCGATAGCTCAATTTTTTAAATCTTTATGCAACAAAGCCTTATGAACTTAAAGTATCATGTTCTAAATTTAACATAATCTATATTATACGCAATCAAAAATGGGAGCCTAAGCTCCCATTTTTATTGATGATTTTTTAATTCTTTAAGCATGGCATCCCGTAAAATTTTATTCATTCGTGTTTGATAGCCTTTGCCTTGGGCTTTTAGCCACTGCATGACATCTGCATCGATGCGAACCGTAGTTACTTGTTTAGTCGGCTTGTAAAATGGATTTTGCACTGCATTTTTCCAGAAGCTGTCATCAAGTTCAGGAATATCTGAAAAATCGATTTCACTGTCTGGACGTTTAGCTAATGCTTCCAGTCTTGCCTTTTGTTCTTCAGACAAAACAGGAGGATTATTCAAATCCATTTTGTAAGTAACGGTTTTGCTCATACTGTTTCCTCTCTTTTTTCTCTGCCTGTCGTGCCGAAATAATGCGGATATGATCCATCCCATTATGGTCTTGTACTGTGTGGGCCACCAATAAAACAGCTTGCCCATGTACCATACCTATCGCTTGCCAACGATATTCACCATTTTCAAAGCGATCCTGTTTGAAGACGGCATAGGCATCATAAAAAACCAAGGTTGCATCTTCGAAAGCTACACCATGTTTTTTGAGGTTTGTATCTGCTTTATGCTCATCCCATGAAAACTCAATTTCCATAGTTGTATCGCTTTTTGTTAATATAAAAATGTTAATACAAAATTGTAAATTTTGCAAAGTTGTTCCACTTTTTATTGGCAAAATATTACAGAATCGAACATAAAAAAGCCGACTTGTTTCAAAATCGGTTTTTTGGTCATTTTAGAATTTTTCTGGTTTTGTTAAGTGTTTGATATTTATATTAATATACAAGTGTATTGCATATAATCGCCATTATGTTAAATAGCCGATAACTAGATGAATCATAGAGATACAATACTTCATAATTTTTTATTTTAAAGCATAGATCCGAAACGCTATATTCTCATGTAAGAAAAATACTAAATTTTAGCAGACTTTTAAACACGTATATCTTATATAATAACTTAACTTATTAATAAATATATATTTTAATCACAGGTAAAACCTATATGTCATCACAACCTTTTGTTAATTCTGGTATACATCCACAATTTGCGTTAGACAGATTTAAGGCTACAGAAAAAACAATAATTAATAAGTTAAAAGAGTTTTGGTACGTCACATCTAGTGGAGATAGTCTTAAGATTAAGAATTCAACATATGATTATTTTTTAATTAAGCCAACTACTCAATTTACAGAGAAATTTAATTTAGATAGAGAAATAGTATGTTTATTTAGCCCATATGAAAATTTTGAGCCAAGAACTTTAGATGTATTTGATACAATTTTTCAAAAAATGCCTAAATCACGTGTAGAAAACTTATGTGCTATCTTAATAAGTAAAAATTCTAGCGTAGAAGAGCAAGTTAAAAAAATATCAAACTCCGATCCTGAACAAAAAATTATTATTCCTTTCACGTATGATGAAATTCATAAAAATCTAAATTCTGAATTATATGATAGTAGATTTAGAAAAGTTTTTTATTCAAGAGATTTATTTGCATTTAAATCACCTCTCAAAAAAGACAGCTATTTTTTTGGTCGAAATAATTTAGTTAATGAACTGGTTAGTAAACATAATTCCAGTGAGCATGCTGGGGTATTTGGATTGAGAAAAAGCGGTAAGACATCAATTATTTATGCCATTCAACGGAAGCTTAATATAGAAAAAAAATCTTGTGTAATGCTTGATTGTGAAAGCCCTGCAATACATCAAAAAAGATGGTATGAACTATTAAAAGAAGTAGTACAAGAGTATAAATCTTTGAAGATTTCAAATGTTCGTATTGATTTAGATAGTCGATATGATGAAAAAAATGCAGCTAAGAGTTTTGAAGAAGATATTCTAAAAATATATAATTCTAAAAAAAAGGAAACTACGTTATTCATTTTTGATGAAATTGAGAGAATCAGCCCATTTACAGGATCCTCTCAACATTGGTCTAATGGCACTGATTTTATTTATTTTTGGCAAACATTAAGATCGTTTTATCAAAAACATCCATCCGTTTACACCTATATGCTTGTAGGTACAAATCCTAAATGTATAGAACAGCCTCAATTTTTTGGTCAAGATAATCCAATTTATTTGTCTTGTTCCATTCATTATTTACCTAACTTTTCAGCAAATCAAGTCATTGAAATGGTTGGAACTTTAGGTAGGCTGATGGGGCTTAATTTTGGTACAGATATTTGTGCCTTACTGCATAATGATTGTGGTGGACATCCTTTTTTAATTAGACAAATGTGTAGTTTTATTCATAATACTTATAAAAATGAAAGACCATTTACAGTAGATAAAGCTACATACCGTACGGCATTAGCAGATTATAAATCTAATCTTCAACAATATTTTGACATGATGCTAAATGTTTTATCATCTTGGTATCCAGATGAATATGAAATGTTAATAATGCTTGCTTTAGAAGATATAGAAACATTTAATGAGTTTGCAAAAGATAATCCTAGTATGGTTGACCATTTACTTTCATTTGGTCTTATTCAAAAAAGTTACAATCACAAGTATGTTTTAAGTTTAGATTCTCTTGAAATTTATTTGAAAAATAAAAATAAATTTAAAAAAATTACACTTTCTGATGAGGAAAAGTTAGAAGAAATTTCGTTAAGAAGAAACAGATTGGAAAAAAAATTAAGAAATTTAATTTTAAATGGACTCAGGTTTGCTTATGGTAAAAAAGCTCAAGAAGAACTATTAAAAGCGATTCCAGAGGATAGAAGAGAAAAATTGAGGTCTTCTTCTATTAATGACTTACTTAGTAATAATACCCAACTGTTTTTTATAGACTTAAGGAATATTCTTAATAAAAATTGGGATAAATTTTCTAATGTTTTACATGATTTTGAGAAAGTAAAATTCTTAATGATCTTAGATGATCTTAATAAATATAGAGTTGATGCTCATGCTAAAGATATTGATGAAACAGATTTTAAACAAATTAGGATTTATTTTGACAAGCTTGAAAGTTTGCTAGAATCTTAGATTAATTTAAGATTTTCTAAAATTAACATAATACACCTTATACGAAACTAAAAATGGGCGCCTTTAGCTCCCATTTTTATTATATTTTTTAAAGTCTTAGGCGTGTTGTACTGTGAGTTTTAAGCCTAAAGCATTCACTACACGATTAATCGTATCAAAACGTGGTGCTGAATCATGACGTAGGGCTTTGTAGAGTGCCTCACGCCCAATTCCTGCTTCTTTAGCGATTTGAGTCATGCCACGAGCTTTGGCAATAACACCAAGTGCATGAGCTAATTCAGCTGGATCATTCTCTTCAAGAACCATATTGAGATACATCACAATGTCTTCTTCAGTTTTGAGTGACTCAGCCATATCAAAACTTGGTAAATCAGCTACTTTAACCATTTTAATCCTCCAACGTTTTCGATAGTTTGACTGCACGATCGATGTCTTGTTGTTGAGTTGATTTATCTCCACCACCAAGCATTACAATCACAACGTCACCATGTTGGATGTAATACATCCTCCATCCAGAACCGAAGTGATGTGTGCTGAAAAAACAGGAGGTTTTAACTTGGTAAACTAAACACACTCATCAGGAGTTTACCATGAGCAAGAAACACAAGACTTACACCACAGAATTTAAAGCTGAAGCCATCAAATTAATTGAAGCCAATCAAGGCAATGTCTCGGAAACAGCTAGACAACTTAGCATTTCAATGCAAACTCTTTCAAATTGGAATACCAAAGCAAAGGCTGGAACTTTAGCAGGTACAAAACAGTATTCACCTGATCTAAACGCTCTACTCGAAGAAAATAAAAAACTCAAACAACAGCTCAAAATAGCTGAAATGGAACGTGAATTTTTAAAAAAGGCAGCAGCGTACTTTGCCAAAGAAAGTCAGTAAGGTACGCCTATATGAAACAAAAAAGATATTCTTTTCCAATTACCTTAATGGCTCGATTACTTCATGTTTCAGTTTCATGTTTTTATGATTGGCTCAAGAGAGGCGTGAGCAAAAGAACGATTCAACGAAATCAACAGACGATATTGGTGAAAATAGCCCATGAGGAGACAAGGCAGAGCTATGGTTATATTCGATTAACCAAATACTTACAAGCTCAGGGTATAAAAATGAGTATGTACGCTGTACGTCAGATAAAAGCGCTGAACCACCTGTATTGTAAGCGACACAAGCGTTTTAAAAGGACTACGAATAGTGACCATAATCGAGCGATCTATGAAAACCTGCTGGAGCAACAATTCTCAATGACTAGACCAAATCAAGCATGGTCAAGTGATATTACGTACATATGGACTGTTGAAGGATGGCTGTACTTAGCAGCGGTAAAAGACCTTTACACGAAGCAAGTGGTTGGCTATAGCTTAAATGAGCGCATGACAGCACAGCTTGTTTGTAATGCGCTAAATATGGCTATTCACAATCAAAAACCAACCAAAGAACTGATTGTGCATTCAGACAGAGGAAGTCAATATTGCAGCCATGAATATCGAAATATACTTGAGCAATATGGTTTTCAAGGTTCAATGAGCAAGCGCGGAGACTGTTACGATAATGCACCGATTGAAAGCTTTTGGGGAATACTGAAAAATGAGTTAGTGCATCATTACAACTATCAAACCAGAGAAGAAGCCAAAGCAGATATTATAAAATACATTGAATTATTTTATAATCATCGAAGAATTCAAAAGGGTTTGGGTTTTAAGACACCAAATCAAATGGCCGAAGACTTTTATAAGTTGGCTGCCTAGAATCTCCCAAGGGAAAGTCTCCTGATAATTCAGCGTATATCAACTTTATACATGCGAAGAGTAAGTGATCTCAAGGAAGAAGAGTTAGATCAATATTATATCCCTATAGAAGAATGGAAAAAACGATTAGGGTTAAGAACAGAATAAATCGTAGAGCTTTTTTAGAAGATTAGATTTTGTTTTTGCTAAAAAATTAGTTTTTCTAAAATTAACATAATACACCTTATGCGAAATCAAAAAAGGGAGCTGTAAGCTCCCTTTTTTACTAATTTTTTCAATTTTTAGATGTCAATCTAGGCTTCAATAAATTAAGCACCTAAACGCATTAATTTCTCTTGAATCGCATCGCTTACAAAAGCATTAAGAGAATTATCACTTGATGCTAAAACAGCTTTACGGTGTAACTCAGGACTAATACGGACATTAAATGTACCTTTGAATGGCTGATCGGGTTTTTTACCTAATTCAGCACAAGACTCTAAATATCCATCGACAGATTCCTGAAAAGCTTGTTCAAGAGTTTTTAATGTTTCTGCTTCATAAGTGATGAGATCACGGATAAATGCAAGCTTTCCAAATAACTCACCTGTTTCAAGATCAGGTTCAATTGTACCTAGATAACCTTTGTATTTTAAATAGCTCATAAAAATCCCTCCTGCTTGAGTGCCTGTTTTACAGATTTCAAAGCCCCACCTTTGATTTCATTTTCAGGGTGTGGCCTGTGCAGTAAAATCATGTGTTCAGTTTTCGTATTAAAAAAACGGACACGAGAGCCTGCCATTTCAAATTTTTCATAGCCGAGCTGATTCAGTAAAACGACTAAATCTTTATACGGAAATGTATTTTTTGAATTTCCAAATTTTTCCAGTAACTTTTCCGTTTTACCCATACTTCAGCCCTACTGCTATTGCAACTAAGTATAGTTACTTTTAAATAATAATTGCAACTATATTTAGTTGCAGTTTCGTATAACAGCCCTTATGTTAAATCAGGTTTAAAACTTAATATCATGTGAATTAAAGTAGGTCGGATCAAACTCTATCTCTCCTATTTCATCCTCGATAATTTGCATGTAATCGTCATATCTTGGATGTTTGGGGTCTTGTAATGCATCTAAAATATCAAGATATCCAAAAATTCCTCCAATATCTTCAAATGGAGCATGATTTTGACCATCTATACAACATGGATATTTTTTATTTAAATCAGGAGATTGTCTGCTTTCTACAGTAATCAAATGTTCCCAACAATCGCCAAAATCATATGTATATATAATTTTTTTACCTACACGTAGAACTTCTTTCAATTTTTGTCTTTTATTGATCTTTTCATGCTTAATAGTCGTGAATTCATGTAAATGGCTATCTTCCCAATCAAAAGCAGATTGAATTGCCTTATGGAGCCTAGATAAAGTAGCTGCCGATGAAATTTGAATAGTTCTCCAGATTTCAGGATCACTACCTAGCAGACTAATTTTTAATTGAAAAACTTCATCAGAAGATTTGAGCTTTACAGTTCCCATAACAGCCTAGTTCTCAAAAAATAGTTTTAGTAAATCTAAAATTAACATAATACACCTTATGCGAAGTCAAAAATGGGAGCTTAAGCTCCCATTTTTACTGATGATTTTTTAATTCTTTGAGCATAGCATCCCGCAAAATTTCATTCATTCGTGTTTGATAGCCTTTGCCTTGAGCTTTAAACCATGCAAGTACATCAGCATCTAAACGAATGGAAGTTTGTTGCTTCACTGGGCGATATAATTGATTATGGCGTACAGCATTGCTCCAGTCGGTAATTTCAGGCATATCTGAGAGATCTAGCTGATCGTCAGGAACCGTTCCCTTAGCAAGCAAGCGTTGAATTTCAGCATCTTGCTTGTCGCTGAATTTTTCATTCAGTTCTTTGCGTGAGTATCTAACCATGCTCATATCTATCTCGCTCCGCTTTGGTGACTTGTCTTGCACTAATGATTCGTATGATTTCACAGTCATCTTCATCAAAGATGGTGTGAGCTACTAAGAGCATTAGTACGCCTTTTACTTTTCCAATGGTTTGCCAACGTTCTTCACCATCGGTATGTCTGTCTTGGATTGAGATCCTTAATGGATCATCAAAAACAAGGCTTGCTGTTTCGAAAGAGACATCGTGCTTTTTCTGATTCTTTCGATTCTTTGCCTCATCCCATTCGAAATACTGTTCCATAAAAAACATTCAAATTTGTATATACAATAATGTATCACAAAATTGTATCACTCAAGCTGAAAAGCGTAATTTTTAGTCAGATTTATTGGCAAGAACTATCAAAACTGTTCATAAAAAAACCGACTTGTTTCCAAGTCGGTTGAACGAGAACGTTCCAGAGGGTATGAATAACGATAAGATACTGATCTTAAAGTAATATTAAAAACACTGTTATTCACCAATTAAAATGTCTATGCGATAAACCATTTAAAATGTCCTGTTTTTAACCACAAGAGTCAAGCACAGGATTTAAATTTCTTTGTCCAATAACAGCTTTCTGAGCTTTACGGCTCGGCATACTTTTCTTGGCACGGGAACGTTTATTCTGTTTCTCCAATTCTTCATGTTGTTGCTGGATATGCGCCAGGACTGAACCTAACCGTTTATTCTCAACAATCTCATTTTGCTGCAGCCCAGCCAATTTATTGAAGATGCTGTAGTTGAGCTTTCGTCCTTCATGCATGAGGGCCACAGTGCCATCCGGATACTCCAGAAATGAAACGTATTGCCCAGCAAGCTTATGATTCAGCTCTGTCGGTTCAAGCAGATAAATACATTTGTCATAGGTAATCGTCAGGTTCTTGGTGACCTTACGCGGTTCCTGCCAGGTAAAAATATCATCCAGTTCAAGATCAGATTCGGTTAATGGTCGATGCAGGTTCTTTGAGTTTCGCGCACATTTGGCGAACTTCTGATTGAACTGCTCAATAAAGCAGGGCAACCAGGCATTTGCTTCTGCAATCGAACAGATGCCTTCCAGGCGCATCTCCTTGATCAAACGGTCCTGAAGGGTTCTATTCGCTCGCTCTACGCGACCTTTGGCCTGGGGTGAATTGGCGAAGATAATATCAATGTTTAACTCATTCAGAATCCGCCCAAATTGCGTGATCTGGCTGTCTTGCCTAGATTTCTGGTTGACTCTAAATACCGAGTGTTTATCGCTATAAAAGGCCAAGGGCTTGCCGTATTGCTCAATGTAGGCTCGGGTTGAAAGCATATAGTCAAAGGTCGTTTCAGCCTCACAAAAGCGTAGATGCAACAGCTTGCCGGTAGCATCATCGATATAAACCAGCAAACAGCATTTGGTGGCTCTTCCTTCAAACCAGTCATGATATGAGCCATCAATCTGGATCAGCTCACCGAAGCAATCACGGTTATAGCGTGGCTGGTATGGGCGTTTTAGACGTTTGGATCGCGGAATCCAAAGGTCATTTGCAGTCATCCAGCGCCGAACCGTTTCTACCGGGATATTCAGGTCAAACATGCTGCTGAGCTTCTCATGCGCCAAGGTAGGTCCAAAGCCCAGCAGATGTTCAGAAATAATGGAAAGACATTGCGATTTTAATAAATCGTCATGGCGATGATGGCCCGGTTGACCACGACTGGCATGCGTCATGCCTGAAACACCAGGCGAATTCAAACATGAGGTGCGACAGTTTCAAAAGCCATATGATAATCAACAAGCTGAGCAAATTTCTCTAATGGTGTAAGCCAATCTAACGCCTTTCTAGGACGAGTATTCAGTGACATGGCAACTTGATTTAAATAATGCTGATCTGCCTGATTTAAATCAATCCCTTTAGGTAAATATTGCCTAATTAAACCATTCATATTTTCGCATGTGCCTTTTTGCCAGGGTGAATGTGGGTCACAGAAATATACATCTATGCCTAAATCTTCTTCGAGTATTTTATGTTCTGACATCTCACGTCCACGGTCATAGGTCAACGTTTTACGCAGTTCTGCAGGTAAATATTTCAGAGCTTCAGTTAAAGCCTTGCGCACTGATTCTGCCTTTGCATCAGGTAATGTTGCCAAGATACAGAGCCGTGTATTTCGTTCAATAAGTGTTGCTATCGAACTTTTATTGTCTTTACCTTTAATTAAATCAGCTTCCCAATGACCCGGTATTTTTCTTTCTTGAACTTCGGCTGGGCGCTCATGAATAGTTTTAATATCCTGTAATATAGAATCTTTTTTAGGTTCACCGTTAGCTTTTCGCTTTTTATTTTCATGACGTAGACAGGATAATAAGTCTTTTTTCAACTCACCCTTGGGTAATGCTCGTATCGTTGAATAAATCGTTGTATGGCTTACATTCATTGTTTGATCCAAATCAGGAAATGTCTTTAAACGCTTTGCTATTTGCTGAGGAGACCATAAACAACGGATCGCTTCAACAATAAATTTCCAGAGGATTGAATCGATTTTGAGTTTTCTGTGACCACGTCTACGTCTAGCAAAAGTGTTATCAGAAGCATATTGAGCTTGATAAACGTCATTGATGCTATTTCTTTTAAGCTCACGATAGATCGTACTAGGATGTCTTTTAATAAGTTCAGCAAATTTTCTGGCTGAAAAGCCTTCTTTTCTTGACTCAAGCATTAATGCAGTACGATCTTCAAAGTTAAGATGATGGTATGACAATTTTATATACTCCATAAACCCTTTAAATTAATTAGGTGGTTTATGTCGCACTTCAAGTTTTACTCTGCCCCATCTTGATTGAGCTTCTGCAATAACCGGGTATTTGACGGGTGGAAAGATTCAGGATTTCAGCAGCACGGACTTGGGTAATACGATGATCTCGAACGTCTTGCAGAACTGCAAGACGTTGAATTTCTTTGTCAGACATAGTGATCAGCATCTATATTTTATATCCAGTCCATGGTGATAAAAACCATCATAAACCAGACATTTTTATTGGTGAGAATATAGACACTTTAAATGGGTTCTAACAAACACGTTTCGTATAAGCTCTATTATGTTAAATGGAAGCAAACGACCTCCAAGAAAATCGGTATAGTATGAATAGTTATTGAGTAGATAAGAGAATTAAGTTAATGAAATACTCAAAAGAAAAAATAGTAAAAGCCCTATTACTTGCTCCTTTACCACTACTTTTTTTCACAGCATTGCTATTTATCATAATGAATCGTGAATATAGTCTATATTCAATTTTTGTGGTTTTTGCAGGGCATGGTCTTGTTTACTTGGCTTATAGTATTTTGACAGTACCTTTTAGCTTTATGGTCTCAATTCTTTTAAATCGTTATAGTATTCTTAATTTGCTAACTATCTGTATTAGCTCTTTAATTATTGCTATGCCATTTTTTGTTCTTTTTGGATGGAGCCATACAGGAGAAGTTTCGAAAGAATGGTGGAAGATGTATACCGACACTTGGACTATCTTTATGGCTCTAATTCCAGGCTTGTCTTATTGGTTATTTTTAACTGATTTTAAAGTTAAAGAATTATTAAAGAAAAAAATAATATATTTCAATATATTATCTTTTGTTTTGACTTATTTGTCTTTGTTTCATCAGAAATATACATTGATAGACCGGATAGTTGTAGACAAGCTTGGAAAAGTTGAAGTTATAGGAGGAGGATTTCCATTACAGTTTTTAGTAGATGGTGAAATATCTCCAGGCGGTAGTATAGCGCTAGATCCTTTAAATATTATTATAGGAATAGATCAATTCATTTTTTTATATTTTATTCTTGATTATTTATTTTGGCTTATGTGTCTTTTAGTCGGTTATGCGTTTTTTCGAAAGATAAAAGTGAAATTATAATGTCTAAAATATTTATAAAATTAGGAATTTTACTTGTAGGTCTATGTCTACTTCTAATCATTAATTCATACAAACAGAAATTAAATCATGATAAAGAGATGGCAACACAGACAACAATACTTTTCTTTAATTCACTTGCTAAACATGATCTAGAATCAGCAATCAAATATGTTTGGCCAGATGCGCGATTACATGAAGATTTAAAAAGTTCTGAAAGGTTTCTCTCTTTCAAAGACTCAAAAATTTTAGAAGTAGTAAGGATTAATTATGATTCAGCGGAAAGTAGACCTGAGTATTATCAAGAATTTTATAAAATTATTTCAGTGATGGTAAAAGTTAAAGTCGTCCATATAGATGATGCTGGTAGTCCAGTAGGTGACTATATTTTATTTATTACTCTTGTGAAACAATCTCCTCAATCTGATTGGCTAATTACAGAATTTGGTAGTGGGCCTTAAGATAGTAATTATAGAGAAAAGCTAAAATTAACATAATACACCTTATACGAAATGTGTTATAATTTATTTTGAAATTCAAATACTTATTTCAAAGTTTATAGCCCAAACATCACTGTTTGGGTTTTTTTTATGATTTTTCACGTTCCACGCCTATTCTTTGACCAATGTTTCACGACTTTGTTCATATTAGTTAAACAATCGTGGTTAATCATAGGGGCTAAAAAAACGGCTCCAAAAGCCGGGGTATTAACAGCCTTCAATGCAGATGCAGAAATAGCTTTCGATCTTCAGCCGTACAAGTATCAGTGTTGAAAAAGAAAATTACGGAACTCACAGCTGCATAAAATATTCTCCGATCCTTGATGACTGGTCATCATTAAGGCTTTTGCCCTACTGCCCTTTGAACTGTAGCAATCCCTACTCCAAACTGTTTTGCCACACTTCTAAAAGTCGAGCCATCTTCCTGCATGGCTTTTTGTATTTCTGCATAATCAACTTTACGCTTTCTGCCCTTATATAAGCCTTTCGCTTTGGCTTTAGCAATACCTTCCTTTTGCCGTTCACGGATCATGGAGCGTTCAAATTCTGCAAATGCAGCAAGCATTTGGAACATGAGCTTATTTATTGCCGACTGTGCAACATCATGGCTAAAGGTCAGATTTTCTTTATGAAAAATGATGGTTATGCCACGATCATTCAGGCTGTTCACAATGTCGTTCAGATCATTCGTATTACGTGCCAGGCGGTCAATACTGTGAACATGCACCGTATCACCATCACGCAGATATTCGAGCATAGCGAGCAATTGAGGACGTTCACGGCTACCCCCACTTGCCTTCTCTATGAAGGTCTTATCGAGGTGGATTCCATCCAATTGACGTTCCGTATTTTGTTCCGATGAACTGACTCGGATGTAGCCAACCTGATTAGGCATTTTGTACCGTTAGATATTGGAGTTATAGATACATATTGTACCGAAATATAAAATTAAGTCTATAGATACGGTTCTAAGTCTGATTTTATTAGGTCTTAAATTGTTCCGTTAGGCTATGCCTTTTAGTTACATAAAATTAGCTTTAATAATTATTTTTTTCTCAGATATGTCACGTGAAACATAATTTATCATTAATAAAAAAATCCTGTATTCATTGGCGATTTTTTTGATTAGTTAATAGGCTTTGAATTCTTAAGCATGATTTGAGTTAGTTAGAATAATGTATACATCTTGATTTTATATGAATTTTACGTAAAATTTACGATAATTTTATTATATATCAATAGATTAAAATCTAACATACATCACTCTACTGACTATTTATTCAGGATGTTATGAAAAACCTGCACAATCTATTTATTTGCCTCACGACACTATCTTCAAGTTACGCTTTAGCTTCAGATAATGGTAAACCTGCTGATTTAAGCTTTTCTGGGAACGTTTCACTTGCGAGCGAATATCGCTGGCGTGGTCAGACTCAAACAAAGAATGACCCTGCATTACAAGGCAACTTTCTTTTAAGCCATGCTTCAGGAGTTTATTTTTCTATATTTGCATCGAATGTAGATTTTGGGGACGAAGCACATTTAGAATTGGATCCTCAAATTGGCTATACAGCACCAGTAACATTAGGATCGATACATCCCACAGCAGATATTGGCATGCTTCGCTACAATTATGTCGGCAACAGTGATTTAAATTATAATGAATATTATTTCAAAATGATTTTTAATGCCTTACTGTATCAAAGCGACAGCCTTATACCAAGCATAAGCTATACCAATAACTATGGCGGCAAAGTAACCAGTGAGAGCATGGGTAAAGATATCTCAAACTGGTATTTTAATGTATTGTATGCAACCCCTATCTCTCAATCTGATTTTGGTGCAAATGCAAGCCTAGGCTATTCAAAAGCAAGCGAGGAAATTTATGGTTCTGAAGCGGAGGACCATTTTTTTGATTGGAAAATAGGTGCAACTTATGCCTATAAGCCTATGGGAATAAATGCAGAATTAGCAGCGATTGGTAGCAATTTAAATACCAAAGGTTTTACAGATACAAATAAAAAAGGCGTAAGAACAGCAGGTGTATTTACGCTGACAAAATCTTTTTAAAAACTTAAATGCCAATAGTATCAACAGTACTATTGGCATATTTATTTGACTTTGGTTATACCAACATATGCGCTATCTCTTTTCGATTAAACCCTCTCTCACTCAAGATTAGCCTTATCAATTTTTGTATTTTTTCTGAGGAATGATCATATTTCTGCACTAAATCATCTGCATCCATCTCTTGCAAATTATATTTTAAATATAAATCTTCATTGAGCTGCTGATTTCCAGAATCATCAATAGAACTGAGTTTAAAATTCATATTACGTCTGCTAAACATCCCAATGCTGTTCTATTGAGGTAATCTGATGATGAATATGTTGATACTCCGCACGTTTAACCGTACACCACAACTCAATAAAGTCTTTCCCTACATATTTTTCTAAAATGGCATTGCCTTGAAAAAGTGCCAAAGCATCCAGCTGATTCGTGCTCAAAAAAACAGGCTCATTATTGGATTGGCTCACGTCCTTTGGTATTTCTAAAGATTGCGTTAACCCATGCAATGCCCCGATACAGATCATGGCAACAGTTAAGTATGGATTACAATCTGCACCTGCAACACGGTATTCTAAGCGCTGATTTTCATTGTCGGAACAGGGTATCCGGATGGCCACATTACGATTATTTACCCCCCAATTCGCTTCTAACGGGACATGGTTGCCCACTTTGAACCGTCTAAATGAATTTACATTGGGTGCAAGAACTGCCATTGATGAGGGGAGCAATACAATCAAGCCACTAATCGCTTTCAATAACTGATGTGACAGCAAATTATTATTGTTTCTGCTAAAAATATTTTGATGATCTTGATTGAATATACTCATATGAAAGTGCATACCGCTGCCAGCTTTAAGCATATCTGGCTTTGCTAAAAAACTGGCTTTCAGTCCATTTTTTACAGCAATTTGTTTGATTGTGCGTTTCAACATCATGATCTGATCGCATAGCTTAAGGATGTTCTCACTATGCTGAATATTGATTTCATATTGCCCTGAAGAGGATTCGGATACTAAGCCTGTAATATGAATGTTCTGTAAAATGGCAATACGTTCAATTTCATCTAAAACTTCTTGATATCTATCTTGCACATTCACATCAAAACATTGATTTAGATATGTGGTATTCGAACTACAAGCACTATCACCATCCACCAAATAAAATTCTAATTCAGCGGCCATACAGGGATAAAAGTTTTGTTGGTGTAAGCTGTTTAAAACTTTTTTTAAAATATTGCGGGGTTCAACTGGGCAATCATTATTTTGATCATCTTTCATGCTCAGAAATAACTGTGCATTTAATTCTGGTTTTAAAGCACAGGGTTGTAGGCTGCCGGGTACTGGCTTACATAAACAATCAGGCTCCCCTATTGATCGACCTAAACCTGTTTCTTCAATTATTTCACCATTAAGACTCATCGCATAAATGGAGAGCGGGAAATAACTTTCTTGTACAACTTTTTTTAAACATGCGATATCTATACGTTTACCACGGACATGCCCATTAAGATCATGTAAATAAACATCAACATGATTGGTATTGGGATAGCGATCCAGATAACTTTTTACTTCTTCTAGAAATAGTAAATCTTCAGTATTGTTACATTTTAGATTAAAGGGTGTCGAATCTTGGATTAATTCAGCAACGTCTACAATATTGTGTTTCTTCATGAGTAAAGCACTCATAATTTGATCCTATCAAACTTTGATAGCTATCAAAATAAAACAAGTTCTCCCTAAAGTAACGTAAACAAAACGTAAAATAAAAGTGTTTAAAAAAACACTCCTTAAATCTTTTTATCACGTCTAAAAACAACAATATCAGCCCACAAAAAGAATAATAAATTCCTTTTAAATCAGTAAGTATTTAAAAATCTCAATCCAACACCGGGTTCAGTAATAATATATTTTGGCTGAACAGCATTATCATTTAATTTCCCTCTTAATTTAGCGACTAAGATCCGCAAATAATGAGTATCTTCTTGATGCGTTGGGCCCCATAGATCTTTCAGAATTTGAGGCTGAGTAATCAATTGACCTTTATTCTTCGCTAACAAACTCAGCAGCTGATATTCTTTGCGTGTTAAAGAAAGCAATTGCTGATTGAGAAAAACCTGACGTTTAGAAAAATCAATTTTTAATACGCCATCATCATAAACAGCTGAATCTACGACCACATGCTGCGCTTGGCGAAGCAAAACACGTATTCTTGCCATAAGCTCTTGAACACTAAAAGGCTTGGTCACATAATCATTTGCACCTGCATCTAATAGTTTTACTTTTTCTTCCTCATCAGCACGTACGGACAATACAATGACTGGTGCGTTAGACCAGCTTCTGAGCTCAGACAGCACATCAAAACCATCTAGATCAGGTAAACCTAAATCTAAAACTACCAAATCTGCACCCTGCAAAGCCAACAGTTCTAAGCCTTTTTGGCCGTTTTCAGCCAAAAGCGTTTTATAGCCCTGTGCTCTGAGTGCGATGTCTAAGAATTTTCGGATCTGGTTTTCATCATCAATAATCAGCACATTGGCCATCGCACTTGCAGATACGTTTTGCTCTGACATCAGATCTCCTTATTGAATTGAATAGAATACTTCACGCCACTTGCTGTATTGGAAGTTGCATGCGAATACAAGTACCTTGATTATTCTTGCCTGATGATGCCATGATTTTCCCCATATGCGCACCTACAATCGCTTTAACAATAGTTAGGCCCAAACCTGTGCCATATTGCCCGCGGTCACCGCGCTGCATTGTATAAAACATATCAAAAATACGTTCTCTCTCATCTTCCGGTATGCCCTGACCTTGGTCGGTAATGGCAATTTCAATCATATTTTCATTTATTTGTGCTATATCAATGATTACTGCTTTATTTTCTGGCGAAAATTTCGCTGCATTTTCTAAGACATTAAAAATTGCCTGTTCAATCAATGCAGCATGTACAAATAAGCTCAAAGATTCTTGAGGCGCATGTAGCTCGACCAAAGCCTGCGGCATATAACGCTTTAGTCGGCGTATAGCTGAACCAATTAATTCATCTACGCCAATCCAGTCCCGCTTCAAGCTTAAACCTTCATGTCCTAAACGGGTCATGTCCAATAAGTTTTGAATATAGCGGTCTAAACGTTCGCCCTCTAAATGAATCGCTTCCAGTAAACTGTCCTGATCTTTTTCATCCATCGAATGGCGGTAACTACTCAAAGTGTCCGCTGCGCCAATCATAGAGGCTAAAGGTGATCGCAAATCATGCGACACTGAAGATAAAAGCGCTGAGCGCAATTTTTCTGTTTCAGAATTCACATTGGCTATTTCTAAGGCCTTGGTAAGTTGCGTACGGGAAATAGCTTGTGCAATATACTCCACCATAATTTCAGCCAATTGTTTTTGTTCAGTATTTAAAATAGTTTGAACATTCGGGAATTTTAATCCAACCACCCCTAAACATTGCTTAGAAGCCAACAACGGGAGAAACCACCACTCATTTTCCGTGAGGGTTTGTGTAAAGCGGCCAGATGGCTGATGGTTTTTTAAAGTCCAATCGGCCGAAATCTTTTCTTTATCACTGATATTTTCTAATGCTGTTTTCGCTTGTGATGTTTCAGGGAAATAAATCCAAACTTCAGCATTTAAGTTTTTGCTCAGGCTATTTTTAGCAATCTCCTGTACTTGGGTTAAATCTAACGCTGTGGACAGCTTTTGCCCCAAATCCTGCATGATGCTGTTATAGCTGTTTGCCGTTTTAAGGGCGGTCACCTGTTCTTTCAAGCGTGAAGCCAAACGGCTCGAAATTAAGGCGGCTCCCAAAAATGCAACTACCGTGACTACACCCTGATGTGCAGAGATCTGAAATGTAAATTGTGGTGAAATAAAGAAAAAGTTATAGGCTAAAAAGAATAATAGGGCAGAAAAAACCGCTACTAACATTCGTGTTTTTGATGCAACGAAAACTACTGCGGTAATAAAAATAACGGATAGATCATTTATACCAAGATACTTTTCACCCAAGCTTGCTATTCCAATGCTGATGACAGTGGTCGCAAGCACATACAGCATTTCCCTAATCGAAAAAAATGCCCTTTGATTGAAAACTGAATGATATTTTTTATCCGCAATAATCGGCACAATACTGAGTTCAAAATTTGGCTGATATTTCAGTAATTGATCGATCAAATTGGGCCTTAAACCCAACGAAAACTTTTTCTGAACAGATTGCGCTAGAACCAAGGTCGAAATACCGCGATCCATGACATAATCAAATAAAGTTTTTGCATGCTGCTGGCCATAAAGGATTTCGGTCATGCCGCCCAATTGACGCGTTAAATTCAAGGCTCGTTCTATTTCACGGCTTTGTGAGTTTTCTTGTTTATCGATGACTTGAGTATCTTCAGAAAAGGCTACGACAGTCCAATTTGCTAAACGATGTTCTGCAATTCGGCATCCTGTCCGCACTAAAGCTTCAGAATGTCCACAGCCATCTACCATAACTAGAATATGGTTTTTTAAGGGAATTGGTACAAGCCCGTGAATAGCAAAGTTTTCCCGTACATTGCTATCGACATGGCTAGCAACCGTTTGCATGGCCAATTCACGTAAAGCGGTTAAATTGGAACTGTTAAAAAACCGCTGCAATGCCTGTTCTGCTTGTTCAGGCACATAAACTTTGCCTTGATTTAAGCGTTCCAATAATTCATTGACTGGCAAATCAATTAGGCGAATATCACGGATACGTTCGAATAACCGATCTGGCACCGTTTCGGTGACGCGAACCCCTGTAATTTGATATACCACATCATTCAAACTTTCTAAATGCTGAATGTTCATGGTGGTAAAAACATCAATACCTGCATCTAATAATTCATTGATGTCTTGCCAACGCTTTTCGTGGCGACTGCCTGGCATATTGGTATGCGCAAATTCATCAACAAGAACGATACTGGGCTTTTTTTCAAGAACGGCATCTAAGTCTATTTCTTCAAGTTTATGCCCTTGGTACTCAATGATTTTACGCGGGATAATCGTGAGCCCTGCAACCAAATTTTCGGTTTCTGCACGACCATGCGTTTCGACATAACCAATAACGATATTATTGCCCTGCAAGGCCAAATCATGCGCACGAACCAGCATAGCAAAGGTCTTCCCCACACCGGGGGCTGCCCCTAAAAATATGGTTAAGCGCCCAGATTGATAACGCTGAGTATGTTGTAGCAAAACATCTGCTTTATTATTTCTATCGTCCATAAAGATATCTTTTGTCTTTGAAGAGTGGTCACCAGGTTATGCCAAAATAAATGAACCACTTATTTCTAAAAGCTTAGATTCATTGTTTAAAATATTGGCTCAATATCTGCCCGAATCCGTATTTAAATCAGCAGTGAATATTGTCTCTACATTTATAACAGAGAAGATTGAGGTGCCGATTATTTAAAAAGTCACTCTCACCCATTCATACAATACATTCCCCATCAGTCCTGACAAGGAATGCCTAGCGCTATTGAATATATTGTTCTTAAACATCATACAAGCACATCAAATTGCCAGCTGATGACCCATATTAATTTCCAATCTGAATTACTTTCCAATGTGATCCAAAGCCAAATTCAGTTCAAGCACATTCACACGTTCAGCCCCCAAAATGCCTAAAGTAGGCTGAACCGTATGTTGCTGTACCAATTTCAGCACATCTTGCTCAGAAATCTGTCGTGCTTGTGCCACACGTTTGACCTGAATCAACGCAGACTGCACACTTATTTCAGGGTCTATTCCACTGCCTGAAGCGGTCACCAAATCTGCTGGAATTTTTGATTTTTCAATCTGTTCCTGCGCTGCAATTTGATTTAAACGTTCATCGACTGCTTGGTGCAAAGCTGGATTGGTCCTCGCCATGTTACTCCCTGCCATTGCCATCGGATCATAATTTGAAGCCGATGGGCGTGACTGAAAATACTGTGCCTGAACAAAAGGTTGTGCAACCAGACTTGATCCCACAACCCGATCTTTCTCCACAATCAAACTACCATTGGCTTGATGCGGAAAGATCATTTGACCCAGTCCTGCTGCAACTGAACTATACACAAAACCGCATAGCCCCAAAGCAACAATACTTAAGCCAATAGATGCACGTGTTAAACCTGCCAATGATGAGTCAACCAATTGACTTTTTTCCAATGGATTATTTTGCAATGCATCATTTTCAATATTCATTTTTTTCATCCTCACAAATTTTTAAAGTGATAACAATGGACTGATCATCAGATCAATCACTTTGATTGCAACGAATGGCAACAACACCCCACCCACCCCATAAATCAACATATTTCGGCGTAACAATTGTGTAGACGTAGACGGTTTAAACTTCACACCACGTAAAGCAATTGGAATGAGTAATGGAATGATCATGGCATTAAAAATAAGTGCTGAAAGAATGGCGCTTTCAGAACTGCCCAAGTGCATCACATTTAAGACATTCATTTGCGGAATAGCAGCAACGAACAATGCAGGTAAAATTGCAAAGTATTTCGACACATCGTTGGCCAAGGAGAAAGTGGTTAATGCACCTCGGGTAATGAGCTGCTGTTTCCCAATTTCAACAACTGCCAGTAATTTGGTTGGGTCTGAATCCAAATCCACCATATTGCCAGCTTCTTTGGCCGCTTGCGTACCTGAATTCATGGCGAGTCCAATATCTGCCTGTGCCAAAGCAGGTGCATCGTTGGTCCCATCCCCGACCATCGCCACCAAATGCCCTTTATTCTGCTCTTCACGAATACAATGCAGTTTATCTTCAGGTCTTGCTTCAGCAATATAGTCATCGACACCTGCTTCCGCTGCAATGGCTGCCGCAGTTAAAGGGTTATCCCCTGTGACCATGACGGTTTTGATGCCCATTTCACGTAAGCGCGCAAATTTTTCTTTAATCCCTTGCTTAATCACATCAGAAAGCTCGATCACCCCTAAAAGGTTTTGATCTTTCGCGACCACCAACGGGGTTGCACCTTTAGATGCGACTTGCTCTACACGGGCTTTGAGTTCGCTATGGTTTTCAAGGGTCTGTGATGCAAATTTAAGAATCGCATCCAAAGCCCCTTTACGTATTTGATGACCATCTGACAAATTAATGCCTGAAATACGCGTGGATGCATTAAAAGCAATAAATTCCGCCTGATCTGGGTCAACCACACGTTCACCCAATTCTTTTGCCAAAGCCACCACCGATTTACCTTCAGGTGTGGGGTCTGCAAGTGACGTGAGAACCGCCGCTTGGCGAAGTTCAGACTCTGTCACACCTGCTAGCGGATAAAATGCAGTTGCCTGACGGTCACCATAAGTAATGGTTCCTGTTTTATCCAGCAACAACACATCCACATCACCCGCCACTTCAACCGCTTTACCCGACTTCGCAATCACATTAGCCTTTAAGGCTCTGTTCATACCCGCAATCCCAATTGCAGGCAGCAAGCCACCAATCGTGGTTGGAATTAAACATACCAATAACGCAACCAAGACGATTGGATTGATTTCAATATTCAGAAAATGTCCAATAAAAGGCAGACTTCCCACCACGACAATAAAAGTCACCGTCATCACAGTCAGTAAAATACCCAATGCGATTTCGTTCGGTGTTTTTTGACGGTTAGAACCTTCAACCAAAGCAATCATGCGGTCGAGGAAACTACTTCCTGCTTCGGCCATCACTTGTACAACAATACGGTCGGTTAAAACCTTGGTTCCGCCAATCACGCCCGACTTGTCTGTGCCTGCTTCACGTAATACAGGTGCAGACTCCCCCGTAACAGCCGCTTCATTAATGGTGGCAAAACCATAAATAATTTCACCATCAGCAGGAATCAACTCTCCTGCACGAACTTCTATCAGGTCATGCATTTTCAATAAAGAAGCCGCAATGTGTTGACCATCAGTATCATCTTTATGCTGAATCAAGCGTGCAGTCAGATTCTGACGGGCCTGTCTTAAAGAGGATGCTTGACCTCGACCTTTGGCTTCCGCCACCGCTTCGGCATAATTGGCAAACAGGACAGTGATAAATAAAATAAAGGTGACCAATAAGCCAAAAACTAAATCAGCTTTCCCCATCAAGGTACTGACCAAGGTAATCAGCGTCCCGAGCCACACAATCGCCATGACAGGATTTCTAATCGCATGTTGTGGAAGCAATTTAATACATGCATTTTTCCACGCTTCAGCTTGGAATAATGTTGACGTATTTTCTTTGTTTTGAAAATTTTCTTGATTCTGAACCGCTTGTTTTGAATGATTCATTGTACTCACCCTTACCCCTGTACCAATAACAAATGATCAGCAATCGGCCCTAAGACGAGGACTGGCATAAACTGTAATAAAGTCAACATCACCACAATCGCAATCAGTGTGAACGCAAAAGTGGGGGTTTCAACTTTTAAACTACCGCTACTTTCAGGTGCCTGACGTTTCGCAGCTAAACGTGCTGCAATCCACAATGGAATAATCAGTGTCGGGAAACGACCCAGTAATAAAGCCAGACCACAACTTACATTCCACCATACGGTGTTATCGGCCAAACCTTCAAAACCTGAACCGTTGTTGGCAAATGCAGAAACATATTCATACAGCACTTGTGAAACAGCGTGGTACTGCGGATTACTATTGCCTGTCAATTCAGGGAAAAATAAAGTCACAGCCGTTAAACTTAAAATCACAATCGGCTGGATCAAAATGACCACTGCCAACAATTTAATTTCACCTGCTTCAATTTTTCGGCCTAACAATTCAGGTGTACGCCCAGTCATTAGACCCGCAATAAACACAGCCAAAAACAGGTAAATAATGAATTGCTGTAAACCACAACCAATCCCTCCCCAAATGGCATTGATCAGCATATTGGATAAAGCCACAAACCCTGTGAGTGGTGCAGATGAGTCATGCATCATATCGACAGAACCATTATTGACTTGCGTGGTCACGGCTGCCCAAAGTGCCGAGGAAGCTTCGCCAAAACGAACTTCCTTTCCTTCCATTGCATAAAGCTGTGTGGCTGTAGATGAAAGACTCTCAGACCAAATTGCACTACTTGCCGAAATAACAGACATCAACAACATTGTGCCAAAAACAAAGCCAGCAAATTTTGCACGCTTGGTGAAAAAACCCAACATGAAAATCACAGAAACTGGAATCAGAAGAATCGCCAACATTTCTAAAAAGTTTGATAATGGTGTTGGGTTTTCCAGTGGCACACTACTATTCGGCCCATACCAACCACCACCATTACTACCCAACTGTTTAATAGCCACCATTGGTGCAACTGGACCCAATGGAATTTTTTGAGTTTTCAATTCTGTCGTTTGATCGATGACTTGAGCTTCAGGCCCGCCTTGAAATGTAGATGGCACCCCTTGGCTATTCAGCAACAATGACCACACCATGCACAATGGAATTAAAAACCGAAACGTTGGTCGAATCACATCCGCCCAATAGTTCCCGATATTTATGCGCTGAACTTTATGATTAAAACTTGCATTTTGATCTTCTTCAGAAAGGGCATTCGAGTCCTTATAAAACAATGCTCGAACAGTAGCCACCACCATTGCCAACCCCATCATCGGGGTAATAATTTGCATCCCCACAATACCGACCATTTGCGACAAATAAGACAGTTGAGCCTGTCCAGTATAATGTTGCTGATTGGTATTGGTTAAAAATGAGATCATGGTATGTAAGGCCAAATCCCACGACATATTCGGCGCGTTATTGGGATTAAATGGCAAGCTTGCTTGAGTCATGAATAATACCCAAGTGACCACACCAATAAACAAACAACTCAGTACGAAACTCAATGAATAGGTCTTCACGTTCATACCAAGTTTAGGATTGGTTCCCAGCACTGCATAGATTGGTTTTTCAATCCAATTGAACACAGGGTCAATTTTCATCTCACGATTTTGCATAATTGCCGCGAGGTATTTCCCCAAGGGATAAGCCAAAATAGTGACTATTGCGAGCAGTAAAATAAACTCTAACATGGCATTTCACTCCCATTTATCAGAGCTAAAAACACCTTACAGTTATTGAGATATCTATCATTTTGATTATTTTGTACAAAGCATATTTTTGGATGCTGTACTTTTTGATGCACTATGAGTATCGCACTCATCTTTTCCATCCTAAACATTGGGATATTCCACAGCTTAGTATGAAAAATAGCTGCGTAAACTCTCTATTCACAACTCAGACCCTGCCGTAAAAAAAGCGTAAAAATTTAGCTACGCTCATTTATAAACAGTGAAAAATAGCTTAAAAATATGGAAAATTTTAACTCTTTACTGCATCTATTTATGGATAATCTTGCACTGCTTAAAGCCTTATTTTTAGGTTTAATTGAAGGCTTAACCGAGTTTTTACCTATCTCCAGTACAGGACATTTAATTCTCTTCGGACACTTAATTGATTTTAAATCAGATTCTGGACGTGTGTTTGAGGTTGTTATTCAATTTGGAGCAATTTTGGCAGTATGTTGGCTTTATCGACAAAAAATTATCGCATTGATTCGAGGCTTTTTTTCAGGTGAGGTGCATGCAAGACGCTTTGCAATCAATGTATTTGTGGCCTTTCTTCCTGCCGTGGTTATTGGGGTCTTAGCTGTCGATTTTATTAAGCAAGTGTTGTTTAGCCCATTGGTGGTCGCTTTTGCCTTAATTATTGGCGGACTTATTATTTTTGCAGTTGAAGCCAGAGAATATAAACCAAAAACTATTGAAGCCACGGACATTAGTTTCAAGCAATCTATCCTTGTGGGTTTTGCACAATGTGTTGCCATGGTTCCTGGTACATCTCGCTCGGGTGCAACCATTATTGGTGGCATGCTATTAGGCTTATCACGTAAAGCAGCAACTGAGTTTTCTTTTTTCCTTGCTATGCCCACTATGTTGGGGGCAGCAACTTATGACTTATTTCGTAATGCTAATGTTTTAACTTCAGATAATTTAGTAAATATTTCTGTAGGTTTTATGGCTGCATTTGTTGCAGCCTTATTGGTCATCAAAGCTTTGGTTAAGTTTGTAGAAAAACACTCATTAAGAGTATTTGCTTGGTATAGAATTGTCTTGGGGATACTTATATTGATTATTTTTTAGAAAATACCAAAAAATTAACTTAATTAACCTCAATCGCGGATAAGCGACTGAGTTGAAAAATACAAGGACTAGAGTAATCAGTTGAGTTACCACACCAAACTCACAACTCTAGTCCTGATGATAATCTTTGAACCGTAACGGGTTTGTCGGAGACCAACTTTCCTGAGAGAATGTTCCGATGAAAAAACCCAAATATACCCCTGAAATCAGAGATAGAGCGGTTCAATTATTGATTGAATCCGAAAAAGATTATCCTTCTACTTGGGCTGCAATCACAGCAATTGCACCCAAGATTGGCTGTACTCCTGAAACACTACGTTCCTGGCATCAGAAGCATTTAAATCAACGGAATCCAATCAAAGTACAGCAGCTTTCAGACCAAGAACGCATTAAACAACTTGAACGCGAAAATAAAGAACTGCAACGAGCCAATGAAATTCTACGCAAAGCAGCCGCTTTTTTCGCCCAGGCGGAGCTCGACCGCCCACACAAATAATGGTGGATTTTATCCATAATAATAAAGAGCTGTACGGAGTCGAGGCGATTTGTAGAATTTTACCGATCGCACCTTCAACCTATTACCGAACTTTAGATCTCGCGGACAATCCAGAGCATCGAGCGAAACGAGATTTACATGACTTGCATCATGCTGAACAAATTAAACGAATTTGGAAGGAAAGTTCAGGTCGATATGGTGTACGTAAAGTCTGGCAAAAATTAAAACGTGAGGGTTATGTTATTGCACGTTGTACAGTTGCTCGATTGATGCAAAAGCTAGGTATACAAGGTGTTTGGCGTGGTAAGAATAAACAAACCACCCGTAGCCGAGATGATCAAAAACGAGCAGCCGACTTAGTGAAACGGGATTTTAGTGCAGATCAGCCTGACCAGCTATGGGTCGCAGACTTTACGTATATTCAAACAAATTCAGGCTGGGTATATACCGCCTTTATTATTGATGTGTTCTCACGAGCAATTGTTGGATGGAAAGTATCTACACGGATGAATACAGATATGGTGCTCGATGCATTGGAGCAAGCATTGCACGATCGAGGCATGCCAAAGAATGTGATTCATCATTCCGACAGGGGTGTGCAATATCTTTCCATTCGCTATACCAATCGTTTAGAAGCAGCAAATTTACGAGCATCAGTCGGTACGACTGGTGATTCATACGATAATGCTTTGGCTGAAACGGTGAATGGCTTATACAAAACAGAGGTGATTAAATATTTAAAAGCAGATTGGCAAGGTTTAGCGGATGTACAACTTGCGACACTAAACTGGGTAGATTGGTTTAATAAAGAGCGTGTACATAGTGCACTAGGTTATGTATCACCTTTTGATTTTGAAGCAATGTACTATGATAAGATTAACCCGTTAGGTCAGGTGGCCTAACTTAAATAAAAAGTCTCCGACAAACCCGGTACGGTTCACCTTATAGTTTTGGGAGAGACTTTAAGGCTTTTTATTACCTTCTTCAATTCATAAAATTTAGATTAATACTCTTAGACAGAAATCACTGATGAGCAAAAAGGGGCGAATATTTTTAGGATCTATCGAGGAATAGCGATATTCCAAAATTTGCATCTTTCCCCCGCTCAATCCGAACAGGATTTATCTTTATCGTCCTTCATTTAACGTTTACTGCATTGATTCTAGAAGAGTTATTTATTAAAAAGCTAAAGATTTTCTTATAAAAACTCTCAACTTAAAAGGGTTAAGTCCAATAGTCCAAAGCTAAGATTTGATTTCTTCAAATTCGGTTATTTTTAAAAAATCTAAAGTATCAATAGCGACATTCTTTACCTGTTCACTATACTCCGTCAATCCTCCAATCACTTCTCTAAGAGTATCCTCAGCAAATACTTGTCCAAGTTTACCAAGAGCAATAATTGAAGCAATTTTCTCTTCATCACTTCGTCCAATTTTTGTATTTATAATTCTTATAAAAATTTTTGCGCTCTCTCTAGGAGCTAAACTTCTGTAACTAAGTGCTAAAATAGCCGCCACTCTTTTGTTTGGATTGGATTCACCCTGGGCATCAATAATTCTAATTAATCTTCTAATAATATCATTTTCATTATTAGACATAGACTCCCCCTTTTCAACTGTTTCAAAAACTTTAATCATACATCTGGCTATCAATTAAAAATATAATCTTATAACTTCATTCAAGCCAGTAACATACTGACTTGAATGAAATTTACTTAACCTATATCACTATAAAACAACTATCTGGAAGTAAATCGACCTTGTTCATCACGCGGTGGGGTGCTACCTGAACCTCGACCACCTGAGCGGCCACCACGATCATCATCGTCGTCATCACGGCTGCTGCTGCGACCACGTCCGCCTGAGCGGCCACCGCGATCATCATCGTCGTCATCACGGCTGCTGCTGCGACCACGTCCGCCTGAGCGGCCACCGCGATCATCATCGTCGTCATCACGGCTGCTGCTGCGACCACGTCCGCCTGAACGGCCACCGCGATCATCATCGTCGTCATCACGGCTGCTGCTGCGACCACGTCCGCCTGAGCGGCCACCGCGATCATCATCGTCGTCATCACGGCTGCTGCTGCGACCACGTCCGCCTGAGCGGCCACCGCGATCATCATCGTCGTCATCACGGCTGCTGCTGCGACCACGTCCGCCTGAGCGGCCACCGCGATCATCATCGTCGTCATCACGGCTGCTGCTGCGACCACGTCCGCCTGAACGGCCACCGCGATCATCATCGTCGTCATCACGGCTGCTGCTGCGACCACGTCCGCCTGAGCGGCCACCGCGATCATCATCGTCGTCATCACGGCTGCTGCTGCGACCACGTCCGCCTGAACGGCCACCACGATCATCATCGTCGTCATCACGGCTGCTGCTGCGACCACGTCCGCCTGAGCGGCCACCGCGATCATCATCGTCGTCATCACGGCTGCTGCTGCGACCACGTCCACCTGAGCGGCCACCACGATCATCATCGTCGTCATCACGGCTGCTGCTGCGACCACGTCCGCCTGAGCGGCCACCGCGATCATCATCGTCGTCATCACGGCTGCTGCTGCGACCACGTCCACCTGAGCGGCCACCACGATCATCATCGTCGTCATCACGGCTGCTGCTGCGACCACGTCCGCCTGAACGGCCACCACGATCATCATCGTCGTCATCACGGCTGCTGCTGCGACCACGTCCGCCTGAACGGCCACCACGATCATCATCGTCGTCATCACGGCTGCTGCTGCGACCACGTCCGCCTGAGCGGCCACCGCGATCATCATCGTCGTCATCACGGCTGCTGCTGCGACCACGTCCGCCTGAGCGGCCACCGCGATCATCATCGTCGTCATCACGGCTGCTGCTGCGACCACGTCCACCTGAGCGGCCACCACGATCATCATCGTCGTCATCACGGCTGCTGCTGCGACCACGTCCGCCTGAACGGCCACCACGATCATCATCGTCGTCATCACGGCTGCTGCTGCGACCACGTCCGCCTGAACGGCCACCACGATCATCATCGTCGTCATCACGGCTGCTGCTGCGACCACGTCCGCCTGAGCGGCCACCGCGATCATCATCGTCGTCATCACGGCTGCTGCGATTATTGGAATTTTTATCGTTTATATGGCTGCGTGAGCCCGCTTCTCGTGCTTCTTCTGAAGTGAATTCATGAGCATTTCCACTCCTGTGAGCAGCTCTTCCCGCTTCACGCGCCTCTTCTGAAGTAAATTCGTGAGCATTTCCGCTTTCATGTGCGGCTTTCCCACCTTGACTTGCTATTTCGCGTTGTCTTTCTGGATCCATACTTGCAAATCCGCGCTTAGAAGTATCTGTATCATTTTCATTATTTTGAGTAGCCATATTTATACCGTCCTATCATTGTTAGGTAAGATAAAATGCATAAGTTATAAATAATGAATTAATGGTGAATTATTAATGTATATATATATTAACTAATGTGATATTTATAACAAATTATTTTTATTAAGCTATTCAATTATATAAATATTATATATTTTTTTATTAACATAATTAACAAGAAATATTTATTTCTTTACTAGAAATTATATTTAAACAAAGACAGTTATTTTAAATCTATAGATTAATTATAATTCATACTCTTATTGTTTATTTAATGCACTAGGTTGTAAAATATTGGATAATCTAAAATAAATAATTTTACAATGAAATAAACTGTGACATTAATAATGTATCTTTATTCAATACAATATGTAAATTTTAGATAGATGCATTTCCCAACTATTAAAAATGGATGAAGATGAAAATGGCTAATCAACAACAAAACCAGCAAGATCAACAAAACCAGCAAGATCAACAAAACCAGCAAGATCAACAAAACCAACAAAACCAGCAAAATCAACAAAACCAGCAAAATCAACAAAACCAACAAAACCAGCAAAATCAACAAAACCAACAAAACCAGCAAGATCAACAAGGACAACAAGGACAACAAAGTAAGTAACCCGAATCCTGCTTAAGCCGATTATTCCTTAATTTGAATTGTTGGCTTATTTCGATGGGTTAATTGATATGCACATAGTGAGGCGTAAATTCCGCTGAGAAATCCATGAAGACTACGTGCTTTACTCGTCACTAAATTGTATTGCCCCTTCAATAAACTGAATAATGTTTCTATTTTATTGCGTTGTCTTAGGTGATATTCATCTGATGCACAGAGTTGAATAGCCTGCATATTCTTCCGATGATAAGTAATTAAATCAATACCTTGATCTTTCAATCTAATTTTTAATTCTTGGCTGATGTAACCTCGATCCCCGTAAAGTTTTCCGTTTAGGCCATCAACTAATTGCTCAACCATTTTTATGTCAGCAACATGTCCATTCGATAAAGCAGAACAGGCAATTTCACCAAATTGATTCATCGCAATATGTAATTTACAGCCATAAAACCAGCCCATTGAGCTTCTACCACGTGATGCAATTTGGACTAATGATTTATGACGTTGAATACGTTGATTCTTACAAACAGGTAGCATTGTTGAATCAATCCATAAATATTGTGTTTCTTGACTTTTCATCAGAGCGACATGCAGGGCATGCAGTGCTAATTCATGCCTTTTGATCAGATGAATCATACGTTGATAACAAGGCAAGTACTTAAATAAATAGCTTTTATCTAGCTTTAGCCATGTGAAAAAGGCTTTGAAATTATTGAAATGAGAACATTTGTACCAAATGGCAATAAAGCAGATTTCTGAAATTGTGAGTTGAGCAGTTCTGACTCTTTGGGAATCACGGTTTTGTTTGAGAAACTCCCAATAAGTTGCTTCAAATTTAAGAAAAAAATCATCAATTACGCAGAATAATTCAGTACTATTGAACATCAGGACTAGAGTTGTGAGTTTGGTGTGGTAACTCAACTGATGGCTCTAGTCCTCTTATTTTTCAAGTCAATTTCTTATCCGCGATTCGGGTTAAGTAAGATCAGTAAAACAATACAAAATAAAGTTAAAATAAAAAAATAAGCTCTGATACTAATTCAGAGCTTATTTTTTATTTATATTATACTCTAATTGTTTTATTAGAATCTTAATCAGTTTTACTGTTAGAGAGATTTACTAAATTTATAAAAATTAACTAGTGTTAAGTAAAATTATCTATTAAAAATTCTTGTAATGAATACTAATTTAAAAGGGAATTAGCCTGTGCTATTTTCAGAAATATCTAGGTCCAGAGTCAGTATCTAGAGAAAAATACAGACAAAAGTGAAACGGGATTATGAGATATCTTAATATGGTCAATAAAGAGAATAATCCTGCCGAATTAGTCCCTACACCTGGTTTAATTTCAAGAGCAGAAAGGTATGATTAAAATTGTGAAAGAAGCAGGTAGTGGACATGAAGCTCTTTATAAAGCATTGCACTATGAATCTGCCCCTCATTTTTGATAATATCAATCTTTTAGTGAACGCTTTAGGTTTAAAACTTGCAATGCATTATGCTTAAAATTTAAAAAAATTAAAGCTCAAGGCTTCTAATTTTGACTTCTAATAAGAGATTTTACGTTAAATCGTTAATTAAAAAAATTTATATATAAAACTTGTAATTAGGTGTGCTTTTATTGCTATTCAATAATTATTTCATAGTTATTCTGATTATATTTAGCTGCATATACGGCTACTTCTTGACTAATTTTTTTATGACTTTTATCTAAGTATGAAAAGTTTATTGAATCCTCATTGTGCTGCTCATAATTGATGGCGTATTTATATTCTGAATAAGGATAAAGAGTACCTAAACTATAAGTTTTTTGAGCGCTCATATAAGTTATTTTGAGATCTGTAATTGGGTCACTAGTTTGATTTATAATAGAAATATATCCAGTTCTTTCAAATGGTTGACATCCCATAAGTAGAAACAATGTAAGACAATACAATAGGCTATTCTTCATTTCGATAGTTCTGTTCAATTGGCCTTATCAGTCGATTAATAATTATAACTTGTGAGCTATCACAGCTATGATCTACTTCTGTTATCCGGTAATCCCCCCTAAAAATAATAGGGTCTAAAAGTAGAATTTTCTCTTAAGATACGAGAAGGAAAATGTCCACCCGACCTCGAGCACAGGCAGGTTAAGTACAAAAATAACATGATCGAATGTGATCATGGCAAGCTCAAACGAATTATTAGGCCCATGTTAGGATTTAAATCTATGAAGACGGCTTATTCCACAATTAAAGGTATTGAAGTCATGCGTGCACTACGTAAAGGCCAAGCTTCGTCATTTTATTATGGTCAGCCTCAGGGTGAAGTGTGTCTAATCAACAGGTTATTCGTTCTCTAAGCTTTTTGAAGGGAACATCATCGTCTCAAATCTCTATTTGCAACAGTGCCAATAGGATTGCATTCATTGAATATGTAGCTTATGATTAGAAGTGTAAAGTAATATTTTATATTACTTTATGGACCATTTCTGTGCCCAATGGTCGATAAAAATGAAGTAAATAGTACAAATTTCTTCTAACAAGAATGAATTACTATTTATGGATCCGAGCAACACCGTTGAACGAGGTTAGACTGTAAGAGTCAGATATCGTTTTTTAGGCATCGGCTAAAACAAAACCAGTAAAAACAATAATTTTTTTACTGGTTTTTTATTTTTAGTAGGTATATTCACCAGCAGTATCTGTAAAAATAATAATTTTCCATTGGATATTGTTTAAGGTTGAGCCGTGTTGATGGTGATTTTGAGGAGGAAATTTATCTCCTTTATTTGATGTAATTTCCTTATTACACCCTGTGCATCTATAGATCCCAGAATGTGGGACTTGCTCACTAGGTTTATATACTTTATCCCAACCTTCCCAATCAGGGATATGTTTTAAAAATTTAGAATTACCGTAAATAGCCATACTTTTTTACATCCAATACAATAATTTAGTACTAAGATAATCAATTTATTTTGAGTAAAAAACAATCGATAAAGTATTCGTGGCGACAGTTTGTGTCGTATTTTCAATGTCTAAAGCTGTATTTAGGTCTAACCCTGGCAGATTTTGCTGCACGTTTGCATATCAGCGCGAGAACGCTACAAAACTGGGAACAATCCAACTGGTCCTGCAGCGACTTTAATTCGTATCCTAGATGCTCATCCGACTCTGATTTAAGAAGTATAGATAATAAAAAACCCCAACATCCTGTCGGGGTTTTTTATTGATTTGGTGTGACTGACGTTGCCGTTATATCCCCACATTCCACGTGTTAACACTTAATATTATTGTTTTATGTCCTGGAACATCCTGTTCCTGATGAATTCATCATAGGAAAGTTTCAGTATTCCGGATAGCCGCAAAGGACCGAGATTGCTGTACGCTTTTGCTTACAAAATAGCCTAAATTTTATCCACAGAAATTGGGGATATTTTCGGCCTTGGGAAGACCGGGAATATTGAGAAAAGTTTCAATTTGATTAAATATTGATCAGTTTTATTGGCGGAATATATCAAAACTGTTCATAAAAAAGCCGACTTGTTTCCAAGCCGGTTTTTTGCTGTTTTTCAGGTGGGTCGAAAATTTTTAACTATATGAAAAACAAAGGTTTTATGAAACGCTGTTATTCACCAATTAAAATGTCTATGCGATAAACCATTTAAAATGTCCTGTTTTTAACCACAAGAGTCAAGCACAGGATTTAAATTTCTTTGTCCAATAACAGCTTTCTGAGCTTTACGGCTCGGCATACTTTTCTTGGCACGGGAACGTTTATTCTGTTTCTCCAATTCTTCATGTTGTTGCTGGATATGCGCCAGGACTGAACCTAACCGTTTATTCTCAACAATCTCATTTTGCTGCAGCCCAGCCAATTTATTGAAGATGCTGTAGTTGAGCTTTCGTCCTTCATGCATGAGGGCCACAGTGCCATCCGGATACTCCAGAAATGAAACGTATTGCCCAGCAAGCTTATGATTCAGCTCTGTCGGTTCAAGCAGATAAATACATTTGTCATAGGTAATCGTCAGGTTCTTGGTGACCTTACGCGGTTCCTGCCAGGTAAAAATATCATCCAGTTCAAGATCAGATTCGGTTAATGGTCGATGCAGGTTCTTTGAGTTTCGCGCACATTTGGCGAACTTCTGATTGAACTGCTCAATAAAGCAGGGCAACCAGGCATTTGCTTCTGCAATCGAACAGATGCCTTCCAGGCGCATCTCCTTGATCAAACGGTCCTGAAGGGTTCTATTCGCTCGCTCTACGCGACCTTTGGCCTGGGGTGAATTGGCGAAGATAATATCAATGTTTAACTCATTCAGAATCCGCCCAAATTGCGTGATCTGGCTGTCTTGCCTGGATTTCTGGTTGACTCTAAATACCGAGTGTTTATCGCTATAAAAGGCCAAGGGCTTGCCGTATTGCTCAATGTAGGCTCGGGTTGAAAGCATATAGTCAAAGGTCGTTTCAGCCTCACAAAAGCGTAGATGCAACAGCTTGCCGGTAGCATCATCGATATAAACCAGCAAACAGCATTTGGTGGCTCTTCCTTCAAACCAGTCATGATATGAGCCATCAATCTGGATCAGCTCACCGAAGCAATCACGGTTATAGCGTGGCTGGTATGGGCGTTTTAGACGTTTGGATCGCGGAATCCAAAGGTCATTTGCAGTCATCCAGCGCCGAACCGTTTCTACCGGGATATTCAGGTCAAACATGCTGCTGAGCTTCTCATGCGCCAAGGTAGGTCCAAAGCCCAGCAGATGTTCAGAAATAATGGAAAGACATTGCGATTTTAATAAATCGTCATGGCGATGATGGCCCGGTTGACCACGACTGGCATGCGTCATGCCTGAAACACCATCTTGATTGAGCTTCTGCAATAACCGGGTAATTTGACGGGTGGAAAGATTCAGGATTTCAGCAGCACGGACTTGGGTAATACGATGATCTCGAACGTCTTGCAGAACTGCAAGACGTTGAATTTCTTTGTCAGACATAGTGATCAGCATCTATATTTTATATCCAGTCCATGGTGATAAAAACCATCATAAACCAGACATTTTTATTGGTGAGAATATAGACACTTTAAATGGGTTCTAACAAACGCGTTTCGTATAAGCGCCATTATGTTAAATGATCATTCTAATGAATGACATTTCTCACAAATTTTACCTGCTCATCACTTTTATTATGATATGAGTACAAAGTAGAGCTAGAAAAAATAAACGAATCTTCAGGGCCTAGAATCTTAAATTGACCTTCAATTTCAAGTGTTAACTCTCCATGGATAATATAGAGCATTTCTTTCCAGCCTTCTGGATCAGGTTCAGCTATATAAGAATCGCCAGCTGCTAGTGACCATATCCACATTTCTGTCTGTGTACCGTTATCCACTGTACCCAGTAAATTTGCATAGCTTTCTGTATGATTGCCTTTCCAAGCTAAGATATTTGTACAAGAGTGTTGAATTTTTGAATCTAGCGGACTAACTAAAGTACTAAAACTAATATTTAGGGCATTTGCTATAGCATCTAATTTAGCCAAACTAATATTTATTTGATCTGCTTCTAAAGCAATTATTGTACGTCTGCTTACCCCTGAACGATCAGCAAGCTCTTGTTGAGTCAGTTCTATTTTCTCTCGAAAAAAACGAATATTTTTTCCTAAAAATTCAAGGACAGTATTCATTCTGAGTATTCACAAGTTTAATGTGCAATATATTGCACTATAAACAAGATGAATGCAATAATAGTGCAGTATATTTCACTTTAGATTTTGTAATGTCCTTAATTCATTTCTTAAAAGAAAGATTACCTCCTGAGATCGTACTTGTATTTATAACTATGATTTGGGGAGGAACCTTTTTAGCTGTTCACTATGTCCTTAATTACACGACTCCTATTTTCTTTGTTGGTTGCCGATTTCTGGTTGCTGCTATGATTTTGCTTATTTTTACGTTTAAGTATCTAAAAAAGATAAGTAAAGATGATGTTATTGCGGGTATTTCGATAGGTGCCGTACTAGCACTTTCATACGGACTTCAAACTATAGGTTTAAAGACGATAACAAGTAGTGAGTCTGCATTTTTAACAGCACTATATATTCCTCTTGTACCAATATTAATCTGGATTTTTTATCGGAAGCTTCCAAATATCTTTATTTGGATTGGAATATTTTTTTCCTTTATTGGTTTGATACTTCTAACAGGGAATGATTTTAGGGGCGTTAACTTTAATTTAGGACAAATTTTTACTCTTTTGAGTGCGCTGGGAATAGCCCTTGAAATCATTTTGATCAGTAAGTTTGCAGGTAGAGTCGATTTAAAGAATGTCACTATCATCCAATTAGTAGTAGCGTCTATTTTCTGTTTTTTTATCATGCCTTTCGCAGGAGAAACGGAAATTCCTAATATTTCATGGCAACTCGTAGTAGTTACATTAAGTCTGGGATTTGCCAGTACACTCATTCAATTTGCTATGAATTGGGCACAACGTACTGTTGATCCTTCTAGAGCCGCTATTATCTATTCAGGTGAGCCTGTTTGGGCAGCAATATTCGGAAGGCTAGCAGGAGAGCGTTTACCATTTTTAGCTATTATTGGTGGGCTTTGTGTCATTTTAGGAATATTAATTAGTGAGATAAAAACTAAAAATAAATAATTTTATTATTGAGTTTCGCTAAAATCAACATAATACACGTTATACAAAACGTGTGAAATTGATTCTATGACATTAATTTTTATGTATTTTTTTAAATTTAAAGCCTGGTCGTTAGTTTAGGCCTTTTGCTTTCTTATAACAGCCATAAATGGCTTATGAGCATGAGTGTATTTTCAATTTAATGGAACAGATAAAATGCCCTATACAGTGAAGTACAGGGCATCTAAATTACTTAACATTCACTACGATTTTTCCAATTTGGGCATTTGTTTCCATATATTTATGAGCTTTTTGGATATCCTCAAAATTGAAGGCTTGGTCAATTAAAGGTGATAATTGACCTGACTCCAAACCTCGATAAACAAATTGTTTTGCCTGTTCTAGAGCATTTGAATCAGTGGTAATTTCAAAGAGCTCATAACCACGTAATGTTAAATGTTTACCCAAAACATCCATAACACTCATTTGGATATCACGTGTATCAAGCGCACCATATTGGAAGAATGTGCCTTGTTTAGCCATAGCTTGCATGATTTTCCCTACAGCTGGTCCACCTACAGGATCAAACACCATATTTACACCCTGATGATTGGTAATATGATTCAACTCATCAACTAAATCTTGTTCTTCAGTCGCGATCACATATTTAGCCCCTAAATCTATGAGTTGCTGCTTTTTAGCACTAGTACGAGTTAATGCTATTGGAGTAGCGCCTATCATATTAGCAATCTGAATTGCTGCTACGCCAACACTGCTTGATGCAGCACCAATAACAACATATTGGTCTTTCTGTAAGTTGCCAAAATGTACTAATGCACCATAAGCCGTCACAAACATCATCCAGCTTGCAGCAGCCTGTTGGAATGTCAAATTCTTAGGATGCTTCACAATCGCATGGACTGGCAGATTGATCAGTTCTCCGTATGTACCGTATTCATCAAAGCCAAAAGATGGAATGACACTAACCGCATCACCAATACTAAACTCTGAAACACCTTCACCAATCCCTGTAACGACACCTGCAGCTTCATAGCCAAGTACAGAAGGAAAAGTTGGTTCAATAACATAATTACCAGTACGGTACATGATTTCAGCCCGATTTAAGCCAATGGCATGTACTGAAATCTGTACTTCACGTGCTTTAGGGGCAGGAATCTCTAAATCTTCAATCTGTAGGACATCAGCACTACCAATTGCACGCATCATTACAGTTTTAGACATGTTTCTTTTCCAAATGATAAATAGATGGAATCAGCATAATCTTTCAAATAGATCAGATAAATAAACAATCTATTTATAGATTAGTTCTATTTTTTATAACAATCTTTTGCGAAAACATTTTCAACCCAATCTATAAACACTTGCATACGAGCTGGTAGATGTTCTCGATGGGTATATAGCAAAGAAATAGGTTTAGGCACATTTTGATAAGTTGATAACACTTCAATAAGTTGGCTATTCTCTAGATAGGGTTGAATCGCATGACGAACCCCTTGAATCAAGCCCAGACCATGTAAGGCAGCACTTAAAAATGATTCTGAATCATTAACTAGAATACTTGAATCTAACTTATATTCTTGAACTTCCTGAGTCACAAGAAATTTCCAATTCATGACCTTACGTTGTTTACCGCTAAAATAATTAACTGCTTGATGATGTTTTAAATCATCTAAGGTATGAGGTGTACCAAATTTCTTTAAATAAGATGGGGCAGCACAAGTTACCATTTCAACTTGTCCAAGAGATTTCGCAATTAAGGTAGAGTCATCTAAGTATCCTAGTCGAATAGCAAAATCTACACCTTCATCAATGAGATCCACTAAGGAATCAGAAGACTTCAGAATTAACTCAATATTTGGATATTGCTGTTTAAAATCAGCTAAATGAGGAATTAGAATTGCTTTAGCAACAGTGATAGGTACATTAATTCGTAACTTACCAGATATATTTTGAGCCTGTAGATTAGGCTGAAAACTATTAAAAATAGCATCGAAGTATTCAAGTAATTGTAAAGCTTTTTGATAAAAGGCTTCACCTTCTAAGGTCATGTTCACTTTACGGGTAGTTCTATTGAGTAATCTGACACCAAGTTCATCTTCAAGCTGTTTGATGGCTTTAGAAATAAGTGGACGATGCAAACCTAATGTTTCAGCAGTATGAGTAAAACTCTGTGTTTCGACTACACGGACATATATTTGTAGTTTCTGCAAATGATCCATTTAATAGAGGTGGATCAGGAAATTTGAACAACACTTATAAGTGATATTTTGCTCCCCAAATGATGTTATAAACATCAATATATGGAGTATTTTATGGCACGTAGACCAAGAAGAAATCATTCAAATGATTTTAAAGCTAAGGTAGCACTTGCTGCGATTAAAGCAGAAAAAACACTTGCTGAATTGAGTGCTGAATTTGATGTTCATCAAAACCAAATTATCGACTGGAAAAATCAACTGATTTCAGCTTCCTCGCAAGCTTTCGATCAATCAAAAGCTCCAACAGAACCACCCATCGATCTAAAAAAACTACATGCAAAAATCGGTGAGCAGGCATTAGAAATTGATTTTTTAGAAGGTGTGTTGAAGAAACTGGGCCGCTTCAACCACAAAAGTTAATCGATGACTCACTTCAGATTTCAGTATCTAAGCAAGCTCAGCTGCTGAAAGTCTCCCGTGGTTGTTATTACTATCGCCCAAAACCTGTGAGTGCATCAGATCTGAAGCTAATGCGGTGTATGGATGAGTTACATATGCAATACCCTTTTGCAGGTAGCCGGATGATGCGTGATTTGTTGAATCGTCAAGGACATCATATAGGACGACGTCATACACGTACTTTAATGAAGAAAATGGGCATTAATGCGTTATATTGCAAACCAAATTTAAGCCAGGCTAATCAAGCTCACCGCAAATATCCATATCTGCTCAAAGGATTGGCTATTCAGCGCAGTAATCAAGTGTGGTCTACGGATATAACGTATATCCCTATGGCAAAAGGCTTTGTTTATTTATGTGCTGTGATTGATTGGCATAGCCGCAAGGTACTTGCGCATAGAGTATCGATTAGTATGGAGGTTACATTTTGCATAGAAACATTAAATGAAGCTATTGAAAAATATGGTCGACCTGAAATATTTAATACAGACCAAGGCAGTCAGTTTACCAGTGATGCATTTATTGATGTATTGAAATCAAATGGCATTCAAATCAGTATGGATGGTAAAGGTCGATGGGTTGATAATGTGATGGTTGAACGATTATGGCGGAGCGTTAAATATGAAGAGGTGTATCTCAAAGCCTACAGCAATGTTTTGGATGCGAAGAAGCAATTAAACGCATATTTTGAATTTTATAATTTGAAACGACCTCATTCGAGTCTGGACAAAATGACTCCAGATGAGTTTTACTATGACCAGCTACCACAACAAAATAAGGTAGCTTAACTAGAGCAGAGTATCACTTATAAATAAGCTTTTAGTTGTTCAAACATGTGGGACCACCTCTAATTTTGCCATTAATTTATTATAGAAATTATAACAAATGGCTTATTTAGACATCTTATTCAAAGTACATATATTTTAGAACTTCTAAAATTAACATAATACACGTTATACAAAATTCCATTGTTTTATCTTTTAAAATCAGTACAGTAAAACATTGCAAAAGCCCATTCACCCTCGAATGGGCTTTTTTATGATTTCTCATATTCCACGATTCTGATTAGCTTGACTGCTTAATCTAAACAAATGAGGGGGCCTACTTTATGAATAAGAACACACTCTGTACTCAAGTATGTAACTTTAAGCTATACTCTATAGTTACATAATTCGTGATTTAAAGAGACCTAGAAAAATAGAAATGGTATTTATTTGAGCTAATCAAAGTTGAGAAACTTTAGAATTCTTGCGTTAGTCAAATTTTAAGCAGCCAAAAGCTATATTTTATGAGGTTTTAGCCAATTCAAAAATTAGATAAACTATACTTTCGCAAGAGGTCTTTTGATTAAATAATAAGCGTGGAACGTGAAAAATCATAAAAAAGCCCACCTTGGGGAAGATGGGCTATCAACTAGAAACTACAGCATTGATTTCTAAAGAGAATTATAACGAATTTCGTATAAGGTGTATTATGTTAATTTTAGGGAAATTAATCAGTTGATGAAAAATGAAAATAGGAATTTTTTGGTTTTTGCAAAAGCAAGTTATCGGCATAGCTCATCCATTCAATTTAAATGATGCAGATTCAATAGGCTTAATTGATAGTCCATATACACATGTCGATTATTGGAAAAATATGCAAAGTGTATACCCAGAACTACGTCATTATGAATATGAACAGATTCCAAGGGGTAGGGTAATTTTCGACGCAAATAAAGGAAAAGCAATCGTGTATATGGACAAAAAATTATTTAACACAGTAACAGCCACTAAAATTTATGATTTCTTTGATATAGATTCAGAAAATGCTATTCCAAGAAAAGATCCTCACTATCGTACTTAATTGTTTAATTTAGGCTAAAATGAAATTCTCTTTTAATAGGGGTATGAAGATGAGAAAGCGTTTAAAAGACTATAGCCTTGATCAAGTTTCAAATCGCCAAAAGGTTTCAGGTCAAGTATTACCAATTCAATTTAGCAATGATGAAGCAACAAAACGTGTTGTGATGCACAGTGCTAAACGAGTTATTAAGCAGCATAAAGCAGAACTTCAAGAGCTTGCTTATAAATGAGTTTGATTAGCTCAACATTCGTGATCGCTGTACATGATGAGATCCTATTACAAACTGGCGTGGGGCGAACAGGCTGTCATATTGAAAAGCTAGAAAGCGTATTAAGCCGTATAGATCAGCAGATGTATTACAGCAATGTAAGCGACATTTTTGAGATCGCAGCATGGTTTGGTATTGCTATCTCAAAAGGTCATGCTTTTGTTGATGGTAATAAAAGAACTGGTTTAGCTGTAATGCTGACTTATCTAGAAATTCAAGGTGTTACCATTCAGGAACAAACAGGTTTAGATGATTTGATGGTCGATATTGTTGAATCACAAGAAGAACATGAATTGTTAGCCAAAATTGTGGCTGAATTCTTATACGAGCTTTCGATAATTTAAACTAAGAAATCAGAATCTGAATATTTGGATCATCGATATTCGATAAAATATTCTTATAAATTAAATAATTTTCATCCTCTCGGCAGATAAAAAATACTTCTGCAACATGATCATATTGAGGCAACATAGAGAGTATGGTGCCAATCGCAATTTCAGCAGCCTTTTGAGGTGGAAAACCATAAACACCTGTACTAATACATGGAAAAGAAACAGTGAGTGCATGAATTTCATTAGCTTTGAATAGTGCATTACTATAAGCATCACAAAGCAATTGTGGCTCATTGTGTTCGCCATCTAACCATCGTGGTCCAACCGCATGAATAAGGTATTTAGCAGGCAGATTACCTGCTGTTGTTACTTCTGCTTGACCTGTAGGGCATCCACCTTTTTCTTGATTTAGACGAACACATTCTTCTTTCATCAATGGTCCAGCTTTTTTATGAATCACATAATCAAGTCCCCCACCACCAAGCAAAGATTTATTTGCTGAGTTAACGATGGCATGTACAGCAAAAGCTGTTATATCTGCTTGGATGAGATGGACTTTTTTCATAAATTTTATGCAATACCGCGATCTTTTTTAAATTGAGAAATAATAGGATTTAATTCAGATCCACAGAATTCAATATACTCATTTGTAATTCCACGACCACTAGAAGGATGTGGCAACCCAACTACAGTGCAGTTTTCAAATTTATTGATATAAGCCAATGAGCCATGATAATCAGGCATTCTTAATGTTTGCAATTTTTCAATTTCATTGCCCATAATTGGAGTGAATTTATCCCTTACTTTATAAAATTTTAGTACCTTAGTTAAAAGCTCACTTCCCATAAACAGAATTACTTTAGGTCTAAGTTCTTCTATATGTGCTATAAAATTATCAACATTTTCATCTTGTTTGTAGAAAGGAATTGCAGAACGAGATTTTTTTGATTCTACAGCCCAATTAGTTTGTACAATCATTTTGTCGAAAGCATCGCCTAAGCCTTCCTCATTTAGAGGATGCCCCCACATAGAAAACCAAGTTCTAATTCTTTTATCGTATTTAATCCATGTCTTAGCAACATCACCATATCGCAATGATTTATTAGAAAAGGTACATTCTTTAGTCATATCTATTATAACTTCTTGCCCCTTACTTTGTGATTCTTCACCCCATTCATAACCACAAATCATTAATCCGTTTTTATCATTAAAGCCTGCGAAAATTGAATTTGCTAAATTTAGACTTTTTCCCATTTTATCTTCTCTGATACTTTTAAGATTCAAATTATCACATATATTTCATATAAATCATTTATATGGAAAGTTTTTTATAGATATAAAAATACACTTAACATAAAATCTCTTATACGAAATGGGTTTGTTAGAACCTAATGTGGTTCCGTTAATTAGACCACTCAATTCAGTTTTATAAGTGATAAATCCGCTCTAAATATTTAAATTATGCTGCCATTACTTTTAGTAAATGTTGATCATAAAATTCATTCGGTGTTGCCTTATTCAAACTTGAATGAGGACGTATCATGTTATAAAAACCCAAATATTCAGCAATTGATTGTTTCGCTTGTTTAACCGTATCGTAAGCCTTCAAATAGACTTCCTCATGCTTCACGCTGCGCCATAAACGCTCAATCATCACATTATCCATCCATCGTCCTTTCCCATCCATACTGATACGGATATTTCGCAATTTTAACTCATTCAAAAATGCCTCGCTTGTGAATTGACTGCCTTGGTCTGTATTGAACACCTCAGGACAACCATATTTCACAATTGCTTCTTGCAACGCATCTATGCAAAAGTCTGTTTCCATACTGATCGATACTCGATGAGCCAGTACTTTACGACTATGCCAATCTATAATTGCAGCACACAGATAGACAAAGCCTTTAGCCATAGGAATGTACGTTATATCTGTACACCAGACTTGATTAGAGTGATCGATGACCATGTTTTTCAACAGATATGGGAAAATACGGTGTGCAAGATTAGGCTTACTGGTATTGGGTTTTGGATACAAGGCATGTATTCCCATCAAGCGCATTAAACGTCGGACTTTACGCCGACCTATTTGATGTCCTTGACGCTGTAGCATATCTCGTATCATTCGACTGCCCATAAATGGGTAGTCGAGATGAATTTCATCGATTAGACGCATCCAACTCAAATCAGTTGATGAAATCTCTTTGGGCTTGTAATACAACGTACTGCGATTGATTTGAATCAATTGCGATTGTTGTCGTACCGAAAGTTGATGGGTCTTATCGATCATTTTTTGCCGCTCAGCTGCCCTATTTTTCTGAGCGCACCTTCTAAAAAATCAATTTGCAATGCCTGATGTCCTATCTTGGCATGTAGAGCTTTGAGGTCAATCTCTGGTTCTTGTTGTGCTGTTGGTCGTGAAAAAATATTGACTGATTGCTCAAGCAGTTGATTTTTCCAATCGATGATTTGGTTTTGATGTAAATCGAATTGAGTAGAAAGTTCAGCGAGTGTGTGGTCGCCTTTAATTGCTGCGAGAGCAACTTTAACTTTAAACTCTGCTGAATGATTACGACGTTTTCTTCGTGTCATGGTTGACTCCAAAAACAAGCATTTCCCATGCTTATTGGGGAGTAGATTATCACTTATAGGCGTGGTCTAAAATCCTAGAACCACATCAACCCATTTAAAGTGTCTATATTCTCACCAATAAAAATGTCTGGTTTATGATGGTTTTTATCACCATGGACTGGATATAAAATATAGATGCTGATCACTATGTCTGACAAAGAAATTCAACGTCTTGCAGTTCTGCAAGACGTTCGAGATCATCGTATTACCCAAGTCCGTGCTGCTGAAATCCTGAATCTTTCCACCCGTCAAATTACCCGGTTATTGCAGAAGCTCAATCAAGATGGTGTTTCAGGCATGACGCATGCCAGTCGTGGTCAACCGGGCCATCATCGCCATGACGATTTATTAAAATCGCAATGTCTTTCCATTATTTCTGAACATCTGCTGGGCTTTGGACCTACCTTGGCGCATGAGAAGCTCAGCAGCATGTTTGACCTGAATATCCCGGTAGAAACGGTTCGGCGCTGGATGACTGCAAATGACCTTTGGATTCCGCGATCCAAACGTCTAAAACGCCCATACCAGCCACGCTATAACCGTGATTGCTTCGGTGAGCTGATCCAGATTGATGGCTCATATCATGACTGGTTTGAAGGAAGAGCCACCAAATGCTGTTTGCTGGTTTATATCGATGATGCTACCGGCAAGCTGTTGCATCTACGCTTTTGTGAGGCTGAAACGACCTTTGACTATATGCTTTCAACCCGAGCCTACATTGAGCAATACGGCAAGCCCTTGGCCTTTTATAGCGATAAACACTCGGTATTTAGAGTCAACCAGAAATCCAGGCAAGACAGCCAGATCACGCAATTTGGGCGGATTCTGAATGAGTTAAACATTGATATTATCTTCGCCAATTCACCCCAGGCCAAAGGTCGCGTAGAGCGAGCGAATAGAACCCTTCAGGACCGTTTGATCAAGGAGATGCGCCTGGAAGGCATCTGTTCGATTGCAGAAGCAAATGCCTGGTTGCCCTGCTTTATTGAGCAGTTCAATCAGAAGTTCGCCAAATGTGCGCGAAACTCAAAGAACCTGCATCGACCATTAACCGAATCTGATCTTGAACTGGATGATATTTTTACCTGGCAGGAACCGCGTAAGGTCACCAAGAACCTGACGATTACCTATGACAAATGTATTTATCTGCTTGAACCGACAGAGCTGAATCATAAGCTTGCTGGGCAATACGTTTCATTTCTGGAGTATCCGGATGGCACTGTGGCCCTCATGCATGAAGGACGAAAGCTCAACTACAGCATCTTCAATAAATTGGCTGGGCTGCAGCAAAATGAGATTGTTGAGAATAAACGGTTAGGTTCAGTCCTGGCGCATATCCAGCAACAACATGAAGAATTGGAGAAACAGAATAAACGTTCCCGTGCCAAGAAAAGTATGCCGAGCCGTAAAGCTCAGAAAGCTGTTATTGGACAAAGAAATTTAAATCCTGTGCTTGACTCTTGTGGTTAAAAACAGGACATTTTAAATGGTTTATCGCATAGACATTTTAATTGGTGAATAACAGGGTTTTGTAACTCCAAAATAGAAATGTCCGCTTTTACAATATGCACTTCTGCAATTTCCTTAGCGGACGGTTTGATATGTTGGTGTCTATGTCGGATAAAGAACTTAAACGATTGTCGGTCTTGCAGGAAATCTGCGATCAACGCATAACTCAATCCCAGGCTACTCAGCTACTTCATATTTCAGAACGTCAGATCAGACGTTTATTGCAAAAATACAAAGCTCAAGGCCCAGCTGCATTAGCACATGCTGCACGTGGCCAAATCAGCAATTCCAGGCTTCCTGAAGAGCTCAGACTCAAGTGCCTCAATATTGTTTCGGATCAACTGCATGGTTTCGGACCCACTTTAGCGCATGAAAAGCTCACCACTGTTCATGGATTCGATATTTCAGTGGAAACACTGCGTTCCTGGATGATTGCAGCCGATCTGTGGATTCCTCGCGCCAAGCGCCTGAAACGCCCGTATCAGCCTCGTTATAACCGAGATTGTTATGGTGAACTGATTCAAATCGATGGCTCACACCATGACTGGTTTGAAGGACGCGCTGCTAAGTGCTGTCTGCTGGTATTTATCGATGATGCCACAGGAAAATTACAGCATTTACGCTTCTGTGAGTCGGAATCAGCATTTGACTATATGATTTCAACACGTTTGTATGTTGAGCAGCATGGTAAGCCGTTGGCGTTTTACAGTGATAAACATTCAGTCTTCAGGGTGAATCAAAGCAGCAAGAAAGACACCAAGATTACCCAGTTTGGACGCGTACTCAGTACCCTCAATATCGATATCATCTTCGCCAATTCACCACAAGCCAAAGGCCGTGTAGAACGGGCGAATAGAACGCTTCAGGACCGTCTGATTAAAGAAATGCGCCTGGAAGGCATCTGTTCGATTGAGCAAGCGAATGCCTGGCTGCCCTGCTTTATCGAGCAATTTAATCGTAAATTTGCCAATATGGCCTTTAATCCCAAGGATCTACACCGGACTGTCACTGAAACAGCCGAAGAGTTAGATGATGTTTTTACCTGGCGTGAACCCCGCAGAGTCACGAACAGCCTGACGATTACTTATGATAAATGCGTATATTTACTGGAAAATACCGAAGAAAATAAAAGGTTGATCGGTAAGTATCTTTAGTTCCTTGAATACCCGGATGGTACTGTAGCCATCATGCATAATAGCCGAAAGATCAATTACAGCCTCTTCGATAAATTAAGTCAGCTGAATCAGCGAGAGATTGTTGAGAATAAACGGTTGGGTGCTGTTCTGAATCATATCCAACAACAGCATGAAGAACTGGAACAGCAAAACAAACGTAATCGTTCTCAAAAGATGCCAAGCAGACGTGCACAGAAAACAGCAATTCAAGAACGAAATCTAAATCCTGTGCTTGACTTGGAAATGTCCATATAGGACATTTCTATTTGGTTATTAGGTAGGACATTTCTACTTAGGAATAACACTAAGTGTAACTCCAAAATAGAAATGTCTATATTCTCACCAATAAAAATGTCTAGTTTATGATGGTTTAAACATCATAGACTGGATATGAAATATAGATGCTGATCACTATGTCTGACAAAGAAATTCAACGTCTTGCTGTTCTGCAAGACGTTCGAGATCAACGTATTAACCAAGTCCGTGCTGCAGAAATTCTTAATCTTTCAACCCGTCAAATAACCCGATTATTGCACAAGCTAAAGCAAGATGGTGTTTCAGGCCTGATACATGCCAGTCGTGGTCAACCAGGTCATCGTCGCCATGATGATTTATTAAAATCGAAATTTTTTCTATTATTTCTGAACATCTGCTTGGATTTGGACCCACCTTGGCGCATGAGAAGCTCAGCAGCATGTTTGCCCTAGATATCCCGGTAGAAACGCTTCGGCGGTGGATGACGGCAAATGACCTCTGGATTCCTCGATCCAAGCGCCTTAAACGTCCATATCAGCCACACTATAACCGGGATTGCTTCGGTGAGCTAATCCAGATTGATGGCTCATATCATGACTGGTTCGAAGGACGCGCTGCTAAGTGCTGCTTGCTGGTTTATATCGATGATGCTACTGGAAAGCTGTTGCATCTGCGCTTTTGTGAGGCCGAAACGACCTTTGACTATATGCTTTCAACCCGAGCCTACATTGAACAATACGGCAAACATCTGGCCTTTTATAGCGACAAACATTAGGTCTTCCGAGTGAACCAAAAATCTAGCCTAAACAGCCAGATCACGCAATTTGGCCGGATTCTGAATGAGTTAAACATTGATATTATCTTTGCCAACTCACCACAGGCTAAAGGTCGCGTAGAACGCGCGAATAGAACCCTTCAAGACCGGTTGATCAAGGAGATGCGTTTGGAAGGCATCAGTTCAATTGCCGAAGCCAATGCATGGCTACCCTGCTTCATTGAGCACTTCAATCAGAAATTTGCCAAGTGTGCGAGAAACTCGAAGAATTTACATCTACCCCTAACCGAATCTAATCTTGAACTGGATGATATTTTTACCTGGCAGGAACCGCGTAAGGTCACGAAGAACCTAACCATCACGTATGATAAATGTATTTATATACTTGAACCGACAGAGCTGAATCATAAGCTTGCTGGGCAATACATTTCAATTCTGGAGTATCCGGATGGCACTTTGGCCCTCATGCATGAAGGACGAAAGCTCAACTACAGCATCTTCAATAAATTGGCTGGGCTGCAGCAAAATGAGATTGTTGAGAATAAACGGTTAGGTTCAGTCCTGGCGCATATTCAACAGCAACATGAAGTATTGGAAAAACAAAATAAACGTTCCCGGGCCAAGAAAAGTATGCCGAGTCGTAAAGCTCAGAAAGCTGTTATTGAACAAAGAAATTTAAATCCTGTGCTTGACTCTTGTGGTTAAAAACAGGACATTTTAAATGGTTTATCGCATAGACATTTTAATTGGTGAATAACAGTGTTTTTAATATTACTTTAAGATCAGTATCTTATCGTTATTCATACCCTCTGGAACGTTCTCGTTCAACCGACTTGGAAACAAGTCGGTTTCTTTTTAAGCAAAACTGTAACTTTTAGCCAATAAAATTGATCAAAAAACATTCGTTTTTGCATTTTTTCCTGATTTCTCAAGGGTCACAGTTCATAAATAATCCCCAATTTCTGCGGACAACTCTTGGGATAAAATAGGCCAACTTTGTAAGCTAAAACTTACATGAATTTAAGATTTTTGAGGATTGGTAATCCAAAGCATTAGCCCTATGATGAATACATAAGGGCACTGGATGTTTCCAGAAAACAAGAATAAGAAAATAGCGCAAGGAATGGGCAGCACGAGATCAGTAAGACGAGCACCCCGATATGAAAAAGCCCGACAGGATGTCGGGCTTTTTTATTGCCTTATGATTTTAATTTCACTTTGACTTTACAAGATTTAATGTTAAGATATATATCAATGATATATATCTTGGTTTCGGGAGGTAATTATGGAAATTGCGAAAGTATTTCAAACTGGTCGCAGTCAGGCTGTTCGCTTGCCTAAAGCCTTTCGCTTTAATGGCACGGAAGTGGCCATCAAAAGCTTCGGTCGTGGTGTATTACTCATGCCCATCGACAATCCTTGGGATGTCATGTTAGAAGCAATAAATGAGTTTGAGGTTGGATTCCAATTGGAGCGAGCTGATCAAGGCGAACAGCTCCGTGAGGAGTTCAGATGATTTACCTCTTAGACACAAATATTTGTATCTATGTCATCAACAATAAGCCTCAACAAGTTTTTGAGCGCTTTAAGCAATATCAACTCGGCCAGCTTGCGATTTCGAGTATCACGGCATCTGAGCTGGCTTTTGGTGTAGAGAAGTCTGGATCTGAACGCAATAAACAGGCGTTAAACAAGTTTTTGTCACCTTTAGAGATTCTTCCTTACGATGAACAGGCGATTTGGCATTACGCCAAATTACGCCAGAATCTTCAATCTACAGGTAAACCGATTGGCAGCTTAGATATGCTGATCGCTGCTCATGCTTTGGCATTGGATGTTGTATTAGTTACGAACAATACAAAAGAATTTGAACGAATTGATGGTCTGAAGCTAGAGAATTGGGTCTAATCGCTATATCTAGCCCGCCCTATGCAGGGCTAGAATTCGTATAAGAGATTTATGTTAAATGGATACAGCTTTTGAAAATTTTAACTTTGAATCAGAGATTTCATTTTTAATATGATAAAAACCAAAGGATAAAGAAAATTTTGATTTAGGTATGTCATAAGTGAATTTTTCAGGTGATGTAGAGGTTTTTTTATCTTGTCTTGGAACTAAAGAGTCAAGTTCAGATATTTTGAAAGCAGTTATTCTTGTTGCAAGTGAGTTTGACTCATTAGAGACTAATTTTGGTGGAGAAAAGCTATCCTATTGGCAATTTTTTAAGAGAGGTATTACGTTCAGGTTTAATGAACATCAGATACTAGATACCATTTTCATCTACGTCAAAGAGAATGAAGAATATTACCCATACCCATTTTTAGAAAATCTGATCACAGGTATTAATCACAAAAGTACGATGCAATCTGTAGCTAATTTATTTGGAACCCCCGAAAGAGAAAGTAACAGTTGGCTTAAATACAAAATATTTGATAATTATTTACATTTTGAGTTTCATAATTCATTAGAATTGAAACAAATTACAATGGGACAATATTAATACCATGTTATTAATTTTTATGTATTTTTTTAAATTTAAACCCTAGATTTGAGTCTAGGATTTTTTAATTTCGTAAAACCGCCATTATGTTAAATTTAGAACATGTTACTTTAAGTTCATAGAGGCTTTGTTGCACAAACCTATCTGTAAAGGCTTTTTCAGCGATATAATTTTCAAATGAAGAAGCCTACACACAAAATCTACCGCACAACCAATTGGCCCGCATATAACCGAGCACTCATGAGTCGCGGAAATATTGCCATTTGGTTTGATCCTGCTACGCAATGGTATGCGCCATCAAAAGGCAAACAAGGGCGAAATCAAACCTACTCCGACGCAGCCATCCAATGCTGCTTAATGATTAAATCCTTATTTCGTCTGTCTTTACGTATGGTCACTGGCTTTGTGCAAAGTCTGATTAAACTTTGCGGATTAAATTGGATAGCTCCAGATTACACCACGCTTTGTAGAAGACAAAAGCATATTGATATTGTAATCAGCTACCAAAAAAGTAGCGATGGGCTGCATCTACTCATGGACTCTACAGGCATGAAGTTTCTAGGTGAGGGCGAATGGAAGCGCAAGAAACATGGACCTGAATATCGTCGCCAATGGCGTAAACTACATATTGGTATAGATGCCAAAACCCTGCAAATACGAGCAGTTCAGCTTACAACCAATAATGTCAGTGATTCACAGGTGCTTGGTGATTTACTTAATCAGATTCCACAAGATGAGCGGATTGACTCTGTTTATACCGATGGAGCTTATGACACCAAGCAATGCCGTCAGGTCATTGCAGATCGGCAAGGGCATGCGGTGATTCCACCTAGAAAAAATGCGAAACCATGGAAAGATACAAAGAGTAGCTCGCTAGAGCGAAATGAATTACTTCGAACAATTAAACGTTTAGGCAGGACACTATGGAAAAAATGGTCAGGCTATCATCGTCGAAGTTTGGTTGAAACTAAGATGCATTGCATCAAATTATTAGGAGATAAACTCAGTGCAAGGAGTTTTGATAGCCAAGTGAATGAGATCCATGCACGTGTAGCAGTCCTTAACAGATTTACGGAATTAGGTCGACCACTTACCCAAGTTACGCCTTAAATTTGGCTCAATTAGGGGCGCTTTGCATTTCAAATCTTTGTGCAACAAAGCCCTGTACAAGTACAATATAGCTTAAAATATTTAAAGCCAATCACTAAAAATCATACCAAAGTAATACGGCACATTTTTAGAGACCTGTAGTTGCAAGTTTTACTCCAAATCCACAAAATAACAAACCAATAGATGCCACACTGATTGCAGTAATTTTATAACGATGATTAAAGTAGCTGGCTAATTTTACACCTGAAAAAATTAATAGAGATAAATAGCTCATACTTATGATTTGTAAGACAATCGCAAGAATAGTGAAACTGAGTGATGGATAAGGATAATTTGGATCCACAAATTGTAGAAAAAAGGATAAGTAAAATAAAATTGCTTTTGGATTAATTAGGCTAATTAACAAGGCCGTTTGATATGGCTTGATACTTTCATTTTTAGTAGATTGATTGGCTATCAATTTAGAAATTTGAGGTTGTGGATGCCAAGTTCGATAAGCAGCAATCAAGAGTTTTACGCCAAGGTAACCTAAATATAGCGCTCCTATAAGCTTTAAAACAGTAAATAACCACGGAAAAGCATGCAATAACGACGCTGCACCTAAAATGGTAAGAATAATTAAAATTAAATCACCACTAAAAACCCCAAAGGCTGCTAAATAACCAGTTTTAATACCGTAACGTGATGCAATAGACATGACATAAAGTGAGTTTGGCCCAGGTAATAATACAATTAAAGTCGTGCCAATAATAAAAGTTGTTAGATCAGTAATTCCAAGCAAAATAAACTCACAGACTCAAAAGCCGATTCGGCATAACGTTAACATCAATTAAAAAATTTATTAAACAAAGAATTAGTATAAACCATTCATTAAATTAAATTTTCATCTAAATACTAGCAAGGATTTAGTCAAACAGTTGATCATCTTTAACTTCATTTGATAATTAAGTAAAAATGCGTTGATGGTAGATAACTCAATTACATTCCTATCAACGCTTATTAATTATAAAAACTAAATGCTACAACCATCAATACCGCAGCTTTGACCTTCAGTAGCCGTTATTTCGCTCTGCTTTTCTGTCCATACCTGCTCTAAAACACTTAGAAAGGTTTCTACAGATTGAGCACCACTGATTGAATATTTATTGTTTATAACAAAAAGTGGAACGCCACTAGCACCTATTGCATGTGCGTTTGCTTCATCTTGTAGAACACCTTGTTTAAACAAATCATTGCTAAAGACACTTTCCGTTTCCTCACGGGATAAGCCTATTTCAGTAGCAAGTTCAACCAACTCCTTACGATCAAATATAGACCGACCTTCTGTTACACTTGCCATGAATAACTTTTCAGCAAGTATCTCACCTAAACCTTTTTGCTGTGCTAGCTTTACTACGGCATGTGCATCTAAAGTATCGCCAAAAAGCATAGTATCAAAGTTATAGATTAGTCCTTCCGACTCACCTGCACTCTTTACTTGGCTCATCATCGCTTCTGCACCATTTTTTCCTCCAAACTTTTTATACAATGCTGCTTTAAATGGTTCAGGCACATACTTATTAGCAAGGCGGTAGCTATGATATCGAACGATCACATGATCCTTGTGTTCAAAAGCATCTAATCCTTTTTCAAATCTTTTTTTAGCAATCCAGCACCACGGACAGATAAAATCGGACCACACATCAATGGTTATTTGTGGGAGTAGTGTTTTCATAAATACCTCAGTAATCTTGATTAGATGTTGTATGAGCAAAGATCTTTTAAGCCTAGCCATAAAAATGGCTAGGCAATCATCTGCTTACTTCACTTCATAATTCGGATAATCTGTATATCCTTTTTCTGGAGAACCACTCACACCGTAATACGTTGTGCGATCACTTTCTGCCAAAGGCCAATTATTCTGCATCCGCTCTACTAAATCTGGGTTAGCAATATACGGAACACCGAAAGCAATTAAATCAACGTCACCTTTTTCCAAGGCAGCTTCGGCACTTTGTCGATTAAAACCTCCTGCGGCAATAATCGTGCCCTGAAAAACTTTACGGAATAAAGTTTTAAAACTCTCAGCTTCAATAGGTGCTGTTTCATAAGTAGGTTGATAGTACAAATGAACGTATGCTAATTCACGTTGCCCAAGAGCCAATGCAATATTTTTCCACGTGTCAGCTTCCCCTTCATAAGCTGCAAGGTCATAAATACGTCCAAATGGTGAAAGACGTACAGCAACTTTATCATTACCAATTTCTTGCGAGATAGCATCGATCGTTTCAAAAAGGAAACGTTGGCGATTTTCAACAGAGCCACCATATTCATCGGTACGGTTATTTAATTCAGTACTGAGGAACTGATCAAAGATAAATCCATTTGCGGCCATAATTTCTACGCCATCAAAACCAGCCTCTATAGCCAGACGTGCAGATTTAACAAAATCTTTAGTGACACGTTTAACTTCTTCAGTTTCTAGTGCTCTAGGAATGCTTGGTGTAACCGCACTAGGTTCTCCAGAATCAGAATACGCAAATACTGTAGTGTTAGTTGCTGGAATAGTTCCAGATGATACTGGTGCTTGATTTTCAGGTAGCACTGAAACATGTGACATTCGTCCCACATGCCAAAGTTGAGCAAAAATACGTCCACCTTTTGCATGCACTGCATCTGTAACTTTGCGCCATCCATGCATTTGCGCTTCATTATATAAACCTGGGGTATATAAATAACCACGCCCTTCTTCTGATACAGGTAAACCCTCAGTAATGATTAGACCCGCTGAAGCTCGTTGAGAGTAATAAAGTGCAACTAGCTCATCTGCCACATCATTTAATGTCCGAGTACGGGTCATTGGTGCCATTACTACACGGTTTTTTAATTGAATATCCGCCAAATTATGGGGAGTGAATAATTTATTCATCATATACCTCAAGAAAGATTTACAAATAATTTAAGCAATTTCTTTGACCACACTCATCAATCTGACAATGAATGACACAGGTCGATAACCTGTTTCTAAAAGATAGAAAAATTCGTATTTTGTTATCCCTATTGCGCAACAGATAAGATAGTGACACTATATCAACCAACTAATAGGTAGGCAATAGTATTTTTAATATTTTATTCCTGAGTTTTACTTATTCATACTCAAAATCGATTAAATATTATTTAACTTATTTAGTGTTCGATATCTATCAGCGAAAAAAGGAAACCCTAAAATGCGTAAATTACTTCCCTTTAATGAAGATAACTTCCACAACATTGGATGGAAAGAAGGTTTGGCTGTGGTACGTTTTCACGCACCTTGGTGCCCGCCTTGCCATAGTAGTGAAAATTTATTTAATGAATTTGCAGAACATATAGAGAGTAATGTAACTGTTGGAGTGGTCAATGTTGATCAATCACCAGTTTTAGCAAATCGTTATGAAATATGGGGTTTACCTTCTGTACTCATGTTTAAAGATGGACAATTAATTCAACGTATCGTAGGCGTAAAGCCCTTAACGGATTATCAAAACGCGTTAGAAGAGCTAATGAAATTAGATTCAAACGGTTTTGAAGATATTGATCAAGAAACAATAGGCTCACTTTGTCTAACAAATTCCAACAGCCATCCCGAATGATTTATTCAGATTAATTTCAAGTGGTGCTTGACATTTGGAATTAGTCTATATAATCTACAAACCAACTAGTAGGTAGATTGAATTAAATAATCAATTATTGAGGTTTTCCATGAGTGAACAACAATTTAAAGGTCAGAAACTTCTTGTCATTGGTGGTACGAGTGGCATTGGTTTAGAAACAGCACAGAAAGTCGCTGAACAAGGCGGTACAGTCGTCATCGTCGGGAATCGTGCAGATAAAGCCGAAGCAGCGCGTAAACAATTAGTTGCTATAACAAGTGAAGATCAAGTTTTTGCACTAACAGCTGATTTATCAAATTTTGATAGCGTTCAAAATCTAATTAGCAAATTAAATAGTGAACATAAAGACATTAACTTATTAGTTAACTCAGCTGGAATTTTTTACCCTAAAAGTTTCCTAGACCACTCATTGAGTGACTATAACAATTTCCTCGATTTGAATCGCGCTTTCTTCTTTATTACTCAACAAGTTGCAGCATCAATAGTTGCGCAGAATAAAACTGGATCGATTGTAAATGTAACTGCCGTTGCTGCACGTCAGGCTATTGAAACTGTTACGGCATCGGCTTATTCAATGGCAAAAATGGGATTAGAGGCTATGACTCGGCATGTTGCAGCAGAACTTGCTGAACATGGCATTCGAGTAAACGCTGTGAGCCCTGGCATGGTAGAAACTCGTATTTTTGAACGATTTATCCCTAGTGATCAACTAGATAGTGCTTTGCAGGATTTCAATAGTTTTCATCCATTAGGAAGAAATGGAACTCCACGTGATGTCGCAGAAACTATTGTATTTCTCCTTTCGGATAAAACATCTTGGGTGACTGGTTCAATTTGGGATGTAGATGGTGGTGTCATGGCATCACGAAAACTTGGTAAATAACGCTTAAAAATTGTAGAGGTACTGAAAATGAATGGTGAATGGACTAACAAATTATCTGCACTTGTTAAAAGCGTAGGTAACTTTGCAAAAACAAATAAACCTGTCGCTAATGCGTTTCACAACTTAGAAGTTGCGACACGAGAAAACAAAGTATTGGATGCAAAAACACATGAATTGATTTCTTTAGCAGTCGCAGTAACGACTCGCTGTGATGGTTGTTTAACGGCTCATGCTGCTGCTGCAAAAAAAGCTGGGGCAACAAAAGAAGAAGTCGCTGCTGCATTGGGAACTGCAATTGCTTTAAATGCTGGAGCAGCCTATGTCTACTCGGCAAGAACCTTAGACGCTTATGACGAGTTATAAATCATAGGGCTTGATTTTTATACAACTGTACTCACTTGGGTTATTCATTTACCCAAGTTATCTAAATTCAAATATAGAGATATTTTCATATGAAAAATACAATCAACGGTATTGATGTAGATGCTTTCCAACAGTTTGCGGAGGGCGTTAGCCAAAACCCTAATACATCAAAAGCTAGCTTTAATGTAGAAACTCGCTGGGCAGGTCAAACACGTTCTGTTTCAACGATTAAGTCCTATGAACTTTGTGGAAAAACATACGAGCGTAATTTCCATATTGCCGCAGATGAACCAACTGATATATTAGGAACTGATACAGCACCGAATCCACAAGAACTGTTAATGGCAGCTCTTAATGCTTGTATGACTGTTGGATATGTTGCAATTGCGGCATCAAAAGGAATCACTGTTAATAAATTAGAAATCAACACGACTGGTGAACTTGATTTACGTGGTTTTCTCGGTCTAGATGAAACAGTTAACCCAGGATATGATGAAATAGAATATAGCGTTTTTATTGATGCGGATGCTACGCCTGAGCAGCTAGAAGAGATTCACAATGCAGTGATTCAAACATCTCCGAATTTTGCGAATTTATCACGTGCAATTCGCATGAAACCTAAGCTTGTAGTCGTTCAAAAGTAAAGTAATAAGGGAGCATACGTACTAGCTGAGGTTTCTTTACTATCAGTGATATCATAGTATGCTCCCCCTCATATTTTCGTACAGGTAAAAGCCATTATGTCTATTGATACCAGAGCATCATTAATTAAATCGGCTGAGTATATGTTACGGTCTAAAGGCTATGCTGCATTTAGTTATGCTGATTTGGAAAAAGTGGTCGGAATCAAAAAAGCGAGTATTCATCACCATTTTCCAAAAAAAGAAGATCTTGGTGCAGTCATTATCGAGTCATATATACAGCAGTCTATTCTAGACTTCGAGAGAATAGAGCAAGATTTTCCGAATGCCTTTGGCCGTCTATGCGCATTCGCTTCTCTTTTTAGAGCAGCAATGTCAGATGGAATGCTGCCCTTATGTGGTGCGCTTGCAGCTGAAATGGCCGCATTACCAGATAAGTTACAAGTGCTGACTCGCCAATATTTTGAGATCCAATTAAAGTGGATTAAAAAAATTATTGATGAAGGAGTTGCATGCAGTGAATTATCTTCTAAAGGTGACACACACCAAAAAGCTTTTCAGATTTTAAGTTTATTGGAAGGCAGTAGTTTTGTTCGATGGGCTATGGATGACGGTACAGAACTAGATCCAGCTATTATTCGCAGTATTGTTAACGCCCTCTAAATCACTTTACATTTTAAGTAAACATAAACCTAATTATTTGAGGTTCATTCGCTTGTCATTCTTCGTAAGGCTGTCAATAAACAAAATAAGGCAGCCCAATACAATCGCGTTGTCGAACGGCTTTGTTGCACAAACCTAGCCTATAAGGTTTATTCAGTCCTATAATTTCAAAATGAATAAACCTACTCCTAAAACTTATCGTACAACCAACTGGTCTTCCTATAATCGCGCTCTCATTAATCGGGGCAACATTTCCATTTGGTTTGATCCAAACACTCAGTGGTATGCACAACCACAAAACAAGCAAGGTCGAAATCAAACTTACTCCGATACGGCTATTCAATGCTGTTTAATGATCAAATCTTTATTTAGACTCTCTTTACGCATGGTCACAGGTTTTGTTCAAAGTCTGATTAAACTTTGTGGATTAAATTGGACCGCACCAGATTACAGTACGCTTTGTCGAAGACAAAAACATATTGATATTGCGATTAGCTATCAAAAAAGTAGTGATGGGCTACATCTACTCGTCGACTCAACTGGCTTAAAGTTTCTAGGTGAAGGTGAGTGGAAACGTAAGAAACATGGACCTGAATATCGTCGCCAATGGCGTAAGCTTCATATTGGCATCGATGCTGAAACCTTGCAAATACGTGCAGTACAGCTTACTACAAATAATGTGAGCGATTCGCAAGTACTCGGTGATTTACTTGCTCAAATTCCCTTAGATGAACGAATTGATTCGGTCTATACCGATGGTGCTTATGACACGAAGCACTGCAGACAAGTCATTCTAGATCGAGATGCACATGCGCTCATTCCGCCAAGAAAAAATGCAAAACCATGGAAAGATCAGAAATTGAGATCTTTAGAGCGGAATGAGTTACTGAAAACAGTTAAACGTTTAGGAAGAACGCTTTGGAAAAAATGGTCTGGTTATCATCGTCGAAGTTTAGTTGAAACCAAGATGCATTGCATCAAACTATTAGGTGATAAATTAACAGCAAGGAGTTTTTCTAGTCAGGTGAATGAGATTCATGCACGCATAGCCGTATTGAACAAATTTACAGAATTAGGTCGTCCTCATACCCAAGTTGTCATTTGAATTCTGTTCAAATGAGCAGAGTGTTATCTTTTAAATCTATGTGCAACAAAGCCTATCCAAAGTTCAACCAGATCACAAAAGCTATCTTATTGGAACATCTAAATTACTCCCCTTGCAGAAAACTAAATAACATCCGAGATCAAAAATAGTAGATAAATATAATAGGATATCTACGCCAAAGTCTGTCGCAATACTCCTTTTATTACATGATAAAAATAGTATTTATCGGTAAACTAACCACAATTTGCTTCATATTTTAATAAGGTTCAAGATGACCCAGGTTCAATTGCAACAACTACAAAGACAGCTTTGGAATATTGCCAATGATTTACGTGGAAAAATGGGTGCTGATGAGTTTCGTGACTACATCCTTGGTTTCATTTTCTTCAAATATCTGTCTGAAAAAGCAATTACCTTTGCTAATGAGCTTCTGAAAGATGAAGGCATGGTGGAAAAGTACAATGAATTGGATGAAAGCAATCCTGACCATGCAGAACTGATCGAAGGCATCAAAGAAAACTCGGTAGATGAAGTGGGTTATGCCCTATCTCCTAGCCAACTTTTTCATAGCCTTGCAGAACGTGGCCGTCAAAATCAATTTATTCTGGATGACTTGGCCGAAACACTAAGAGCGATTGAACGTAGTACATTAGGTGCTGAGTCTGAAGATGACTTTGCTAACCTGTTTGAAGACCTTGATATCAACTCAACTAAGTTGGGTAACAACGCCAATGACCGTAATGAGTTAATCAGCAAAGTACTCACTCATCTGGACAATATTGATTTTGACTTGAGTAACTCAGAATCTGATGTTTTGGGTGATGCTTATGAATACCTGATTGGTGAATTTGCTTCTGGTGCAGGTAAAAAAGCAGGTGAATTCTATACCCCTCAAACTGTATCTACTCTCCTTGCCAAAATTGTCACACAAGGCAAAGATCGCTTACGTTCTGTATATGATCCGACCTGTGGTTCAGGTTCTTTACTATTACGTGTTAAACGTGAAGTCAAAGACGTAGATATGATCTTTGGTCAAGAGATGAACCGCACCACCTATAACTTGGCACGTATGAACATGATTTTACATGATGTGCATTTTGCCAAGTTTGATATCAAGCAAGAAGATACACTGACACGTCCTCAGCATATCGATATGCGCTTTGATGCAGTAGTGGCTAACCCTCCTTTCTCTGCAAAATGGTCAGCAGATCCTATTTACTTACAAGATGAGCGTTTCAGCCGTTATGGTAAGTTAGCCCCAAGTTCAAAAGCAGATATGGCTTTTGTTCAGCACATGCTTCATCAATTGGATGAGCAAGGCACAATGGCTGTTGTCCTTCCGCATGGTGTATTGTTCCGCGGTTCAAGTGAAGGTGTGATTCGTCAGTATCTGATTGAGAAAATGAATGTGGTAGATACCATCATTGGTTTACCTGCCAACATCTTCTATGGCACATCTATTCCAACCTGTATCTTGGTGCTCAAGAAAAATCGTACCCATACAGGTGATATTCTGTTTATCGATGCTAGCAATGACTTTGACAAACAGAAGAACCAAAACAAGTTACTGCCTGAGCATTTGGATAAGATTATTGATGCCTTTACACAGCGTCAGAACATCGAGAAATATGCCAAAGTCGCTACGTTGCAAGAAGTCAAAGACAATGACTACAATCTGAATATTCCACGCTATGTTGATACTTTTGAAGCTGAAGATGAAATTGATCTGAATGCCATTGCTCAACAACTCAAAGACCTTGAGCAGCAAAGCCAGAATACCGATAAAGTGATTGCTGAATTTTGCAAAGAGCTTGGCATTGATTCACCTTTTGCGGAGGTGAAGTAATGTCTGCACCAGCGTTAAGATTCAAAGAATTTGATGGGGATTGGAAGAGTTTCAGTCTATTAGATTTATCCTCAGATAAAACACTAAACAATGGTGTATTCAATGATCAAAATAAAGTAGGTAAAGGTTACAAGTTAATCAATGTCTTAGACATGTATATCGACAGAGATATTGATGAATCTAGACTTTCCTTACTTGATCTCAGCAAACAAGAATTTGAAAGAAATAAAGTTAAATATGGTGATATTTTTTTCACTCGTTCCTCATTAGTAAAAGAAGGAATTGCCTACTCTAATGTGTATTTGGGGAGTAGTAACGATATTACGTATGACGGACACCTAATTAAATTAAGTCCAAACTTAGAGCAAATAAACTCAATATTTTTAAATTACGGTTTGAAAACCTCTAAAGTGCGTAAACAGTTAATTCAAGGTGGTAAAACAGCCACCATGACAACCATTGGACAAAAGGAAATTGCATCTACAAAAATTGACGTCCCTTTCCTACAAGAACAAACAAAAATTGCCTCTTTTCTTTCTGCCATAGATGAAAAAATCAGTCAACTGACACAAAAACACCAACTTCTCAGCCAATACAAACAAGGCATGATGCAAAAGCTGTTTAGTCAGCAGATACGTTTCAAAGCGGATGATGGAAGTGAGTTTGGGAAATGGGAAAGTAAAAAAATAAGTGACTTATTTGATGAGGTAAGAAACAAAGTAGCAGATAGAGATATTGAAACGTACAGTATAACAGCGGGTAAAGGCTTTGTTAGTCAAGCAAATAAATTTGGTAGAGATATCTCGGGGAAGCAAAATAGTAACTATATTGTACTTAAACCTAATGATTTCTCCTATAACAAAGGGAATTCCAAAACTTACAAATACGGTTGTGTATATTTGAATGAGTTGACTTATGACATTGCTGTACCGAATGTATTTATTAGCTTCAGATCAAAAAAACAAAATTTAGTCCATGAAAAATTTTACTCGAAATTGTTTGAATTTCATTATTTAGATAGGTATTTAAGGTTATTGATCTCTAGTTCAGCTCGTATGGATGGGCTCCTAAATGTAAGTAAGGATGGTTTCTTTGAAATTAAACTTCCATATCCTTGTCTTGAAGAACAAACAAAAATAGCTAACTTCCTTTCTGCTATTGATCAAAAAATTGAAGTAACTTCACAGCAAATTGAACAGGCCAAACAATGGAAAAAAGGCTTGTTGCAGCAAATGTTTGTATAGGGGAAAACAATGACCCACGGAAAAAGTATCAAGCTGTTTTTGGTGGATGGTTCGATTAATGGCATCCTGACGGCTGAAATTATCAACTGGACAGGTCATGTTCTTTCAGCACCACGCACTAAACTCTTGGATCTCATCCAACGAGAAGAATGTGCCAGAACAGGTATCTATTTCCTTGTGGGTCAAGATCCCGAAGACTCATTACCAAGCGTCTATATTGGTGAATCAGATGATGTCGCTAACCGCTTGAAACAGCATAACCGTACCGAAGAAGCAGGTGGAAAGGACTTCTGGGAAAAAGTATGTCTGGTCACAGGTAAAGACCAGAACATCACCAAGACCCATATTAAGTATCTTGAGAGTCGCTTGATCGATATTGCGAAGCGTAGCGGACAATGCCTACTCAAAAATGGCACAGCACACCTCTACAACCGCCTACCTGAATCAGATACAGCGGATATGGAATACTTTCTGGAACAAATACAAGTGGTTCTTCCTGCCCTTGGATATACATTCCTCAAGGAAATGAAATATCCAAGTGAACAGCCAAAAGTACACAGTATTGCTCCTGCTTCAGTGGATACCTCCAACATAGAAGCAGATTTCTACCTATCCGCTAGAGACATTCAAGCCAAAGCAAAAATCATTGATGGTGAATTCTATGTACTCAAAGGTTCCCAAGTACGTAGAGATGTCAGTCAACCTACACACAACTACATGAAGAACCTTCGACCACAGTTGTTTGAAAATAACATCATTGATCCAAATACTTATACGTTCAATCAAGACTATTTATTTTCCAGTCCATCAGCAGCAGGTGCCGTCATCTTGGGAAGAGCATGTAATGGTCGTAAAGAATGGAAAGATTCGACCAACCATCTGACTTATGAAACATGGCAACAAAACCAAGTTGAGCGTGTAATTCAAGAATAAATGAAATTGTGAGGGTAAAGCGGTAAATGTCAGTACAAAGCGAAGAACAACTTGAAAGTGAATTGATTCAGCACTTAAAGACCTTAGGCTATCGTCAAGTTGATGTAAAAGATGAAAAGCAGCTCCTGATCAATCTCAAAACCCAGATTGAGCAAGCCAATGGGCTTTCTGTACTGTCTGAAAATGAATGGGGACAGATTCTCAATCATCTGAAAGCTGGTAATAGCTTCAATTGTGCCAAAGTGCTACGTCATCGCTTTCCAGTGACCTTTGACGATGGTTCAACACGACATATTGACTTCCTGTTCTCGGATGCAAGTAAGAACATTTACCAAGTAACACATCAAATTGCGATTGATCATTCCAGTATCAATGGGCATACCAGTCGCTTTGACGTTACCCTGCTGATTAATGGCCTACCATTAGTTCAAATTGAACTGAAACGTGCTGGCGTAGAACTCCCTGAAGCATTCAATCAAACGCAGCGCTATGCCAAAGCAGCCTATGGCAGTGGCACAGGGTTATTCAACTATATTCAGCTTTTTGTGATCAGTAATCGTGACCATACGCATTACTATGCCACAGGGACAAATAACTTCGAATTTACCTTTCCTTGGGCAAACTTTGACAACAAACATGTCCACAAAATCGATGCTTTTGCAGATACCTTTCTGAACCACTCGCATATTACTCAGATGCTGACTGAATACATGGTGATTCTGGAGGCAGAAAAGCGCTTAATGGTACTTCGCCCCTACCAGATTTATGCAGTACAGCAAATTATTCAACGTGTACAAACAGCCCAAACTCACGGCTATATTTGGCATACTACAGGTTCAGGTAAAACATTAACTTCATTCAAAGCCAGTCAATTGATCATGCGCTTGCCTGAAGTCGAAAAAGTGCTATTTGTCGTGGATCGTAGTGATCTGGACACGCAAACAGTGCGAGAGTTCAATGCTTTCAAAAAGGATAGTGTTGATACCACCAAGAATACCAATACTCTGGTCAATCAATTGGGTCAGAAACATGACAAGCTCATTGTAACGACCTTGCAGAAGCTCAATATTGCGATTAGTTCGGATCGCTATGCAGATAAAATTGCCTATCTGAAAGACAAGAAAGTCGTGATTATTTTTGATGAATGTCATCGTAGTCAATTTGGTGATACGCATCGTAATATCAAACGCTTTTTCAACCATGCACAAATGTTTGGCTTTACTGGCACACCTATTTTTGAAACAAACAGCCAACTTAAAATTGATTCCAAGGCTGTGACCACCAATGCCCTATTTGATGAATGCCTGCATAAATATGTGATTACCGATGCAATCCGTGATGGCAATGTATTACCCTTCCAGATTAGCTACCTAGGTAAGTACACTGCAAACGGTATCGAAACCAGTCACAATTATGAAGAAGATGTTGAAGGTATAGACACCAAAGAACTGTTTGACAATCCAGAACGTCTGGAGATGATCACTCGCTATATTGTCGACAATCACCACATAAAAACCAAGAACCAGAACTTCACTGCTATGTTCTGTGTAAGTTCAGTCGATGTACTGAATCAATATTATGCGCTATTTGAAAAAGTACAGCACCAGAAGCAACAAGAGGCAGAAGACCAAGGCCGAATCTTTAAGCCTCTCACTGTGGCAACTATATTCTCCTTTGCAGCCAATGAAGAACTCAAAGTTGAAGATAGTAATGGTTTGATTGATGAAGAATCTGCTGATATTCCAACAAGAATCAGTCAATCCAATCGTGACAAGCTCGATGGCTATATTGCGAAATATAATGCTCAATTTGGACAGAATTTTAACTCAGGTGATGAGTTTTATGCCTATTACCGAGATATTGCCAATCGGGTACGCAAAAAAGAAATCGATATCCTCTTGGTCGTGAATATGTTCCTGACAGGTTTTGACTCAAAGACTTTGAATACCCTATATGTGGATAAGAACCTCAAATATCATGGTCTGATTCAAGCATTTTCACGCACCAATCGCATCCTGAATGCAGATAAGCCATTTGGTAACATTGTCTGCTTCCGTAATCTGAAACAAGCTACGGATAAAGCCCTAGCACTGTTTTCCAACAAGGCTGAAGCAGAGAAAATTGTATTGATTCCAAGCTTTGAAAGCATCAAGGAAAAATACAATGCTGCTGTAGCTGAATTACTTAAGATTGCCCCTGACCCAGACAAGGTGCTGGAACTACCCACAGAAGAGCAGCAATTGCAGTATGTGAAGGCTTTCCGTGAAGTCATGCGGATCAATGCACAACTGGAAAACTTTGTTGAATACGACCAGGATGACACAGACTTAAACAAGGCTGAATTTCAGAAGCATACCTCACAATATAAGTACCTCTATACCAATACTCGTGTCGTACAACCGAAAGACAAAGTTTCTGTACTGAATGATGTGAACTTCCAACTGGAACTCATTCACAAAGATACAATCAATGTCGGCTATATCCTGAATTTACTGCAATCTGCAGTCAACAACACCGATCAGAAACAAAAGCAAAAATATCGAGCACAGGTGCAAGATCTACTGGAAAATAATCATACGCTGTACGACAAACAGGAACTGATCCAAAAGTTTCTGGATGAAAATATTCCACGCATGATCACTGGTCAAAGTGTAGAAGAAGCCTTTGCACAATTTTGGGATGTAGAAAAGGAACGAGCGATTGATGAGCTTTGTCAAAAAGAAGCAATCAAGCCTGAAGTGTTCAAACAAGTGATCGGTAAATATGAATACACCAAACGTCTGCCAAGTCGTGAAGATGTGACTGATCTACCTATTACTCGCCCCAAAATTTCAGAGCGTAAAACGCTCATGAATACGCTAGTGGTCAAAACCAGACAGTTCATCGATAAGTTCTACACTGGGCTGTAGTTTCCATTGGCCCTTGAACAATATACATATCTAAGCAAACTCCCCAACCAAAACTGGTTTTAGCCCTATATCATCGGGCTAAGATCAGGTAAGCATAAATTCCCCATCCCCACACTAAAACTCATTTCTCTGCTCATAGCGAAACTTGATGATTAATCTTTATGATCGTTTTTTATTCACCAATTACGATACTCACATCGAAAGTGAGAATATAGTGAAATGAAAACGGGCAATGTATTTTCTGATATTTGAGTTTAGCCCATCGGATTATCGAACAAATGGACCACATATGGTCTATGAAAATCCGGTGGTCTAGAATCTTCAGGCAACAAAAAACCCCATAAACCAAAGGCTTACGAGGTTGAATGTGGTGGGCCCAGACAGACTTGAACTGTCGACCAACGGATTATGAGTTCATAGGTCTATTAATTAGCTATCAAAATATAACCTAAACTGATATCAAGCTTATTTTACACCTTATAGTAAAAAGTGTAGCAAGTTGCTACACAGTCATATAACGTCTTTTCCAAATATTTCATTCAATCGTTTTCTATTTTCTTTTACAAAATTTGGATTATTTTTTAATTTATATTTCATTTCTTTCTTAAATTCACTCATTGAACTGCCAGCTACAGCAAAATCCATTTGGAACATAATATCATTAACTATCACATTTGCTTGAGATTCAGTTAAGCACCCTTCTGTCTTAAACCACTTACTAAACTGTTTATAATTTGGGTCGTTTGCATATATATACCAAGACCTTACAGTCATATCGAACTTCGCACCTAATTCTTTAACAAGCGCATTATCATCAAAATTGACATCTAAATAGATTTGAGTCTTATCATTAGTATTAGATACAACAACTTCAGTGGCATGCCTATTAAGAATTTTAAATCGAACTCCGACAATAGGTCGACCTTTCTTGATGGTATCGTATTCTAATTGAAGACTAGTCCTTTCATTAATTTCTTCAATAATTTTGTCTAAAACGTATCGTCTAAAATCAACCCAACGATCGTATTTTTTCTCCCCAATATCAATTAATGCTTTGATATTCTCAAGTGAAAGTTCAACCTCATAAGAATCTTGATTAGCATACTTAAATTCATTTTTGATAAAGTATGAATACAAACTCATACTGGTTACAGAGTCCAAAGCAAATAAATCTTTCAATTGATAGGTTGTAAAATTTCCATTTGCTAAACGAGTAAAATATGGAAGTACTTCACTGGTGAAACGTATCTGCAAAGCATTTTTAGCATCATCTTCCCAACGGAGTTCACGAATAATTGGTACTACTGAGTGTACTTTTTTAACTTTACGCTTATTATCATCCACGGACTCTTCAATTACAAAATGAGCTACTCGTGATGATAATTCTTTATAAATACGATCAATAGCAACATTAATGGAATTCTTCTTATCTAATCCTAATAGTTCGCCTAAATCATCTTTATGCAAATAAATATAAGTTTGCTCTGTAATTTCACGATCTTGATTATTCTTCTCACCATAATTCGCAACAGCCATTGCATAAAGTAGAGCTTTATACTCATTAGATGATAATTCAATTGGTCTAATCAGACGGTTACTAGTGCTGACTACTCCATTATGTCGAATATTACCAATACAATAAGGTAGATGTTCTAATTCTTCTGGTTCGTTGTGATTGCTCATGAGTGGAAAGATTAAAATATTTTCTACATGTTATACACAAAAGTGGAAGAAGATGCAAACCGCTCACTATTTTCTCTTCCTTACATTAAATTAACTCAGTTTATGCCCATCAAACACCTTAAGAGTGGAAGAAGTGTCACTATTAAAGTGCAATTTTGATACTATTCAGCCTTATGGTGGAATAAATATAAAATTAAACACTTTTAAGTGACGATTCTTCCACCTTTGATAATTCATCCGTGTCGCTAAAGCAATCAATTTGAAAGTAGGAATACCCTACAGCACCACTAAAGTGGAATTAATAAACAAATTTTCCACTATTAAAGTGACAAGCCTTCCACCATTCCGATATTCTTGACTATCAAACATCATATTATCAATTAAATTTTATACAAATAGTTTATCCACAGAATAAAAAACATCTAATGACAAGTCTTCCACCTTTATTTCAATAAAAACAAACTTATCAACATCACAAGCAGTTGAATTGTATTGTTTTAAATTAAAAAAACCACCTTAAAATAAATCACAATGACAAGTCTTCCACCATAGTGACATACCTTCCACTTATTGGTGACATACCTTCCACTCATTAGTGACAAACCTTCCACTTATCGGTGACAGTCCTTCCACTTATCAATGACAGGCCTTCCACTTATTAGTGACACGCCTTCCACTTTTAAAATTCTATCTATTTGTTTTTAAACAAATAAAATTTGTCTAATTATAATTAACTAATTAATACTAATTAATACTAATTAAAATTAGCTAGCTATATTTTTAAAAAAAGTTAAGAAATGTTTTTGCTACATCTTTTGAATTCAAAAGATAAAAATATGACAAATGAACTGTAGCAAGTTGCTACAAATATCTTTATATTAAATGAAATCAAAGTAAATTCCTTAAGACAAATATGTCAACTAAAATCATTGCTGTAGCTAATCATAAAGGTGGTTGCGGGAAAACAACTACTGTAGTACATCTTGCTTCAGAACTTGCTGAATTAGGAAATAAGGTCTTAGTAATTGATCTGGATCCACAAGCAAATGCAAGTTTACATATAGGATTAAGACATCCTAGCGAAGTTGAAACTACATCAGCTGAATTACTTATTGGTGATATAAGTCTATTATCGGAAGCATTAGAAGAAGAAACAAAATTTAAAAATGTTTCATTAATATATGGCTCATTAACTCTTGGTAAAACTGAAGATCAATTGAAAGATGATGCACCAAGACCAACCGAGGAACTTTCAAATAAATTGGAAATTCTAGAAGGATTATATGACTACATTCTTATTGATTGCCCTCCGAGCTTAAAATTATTAACCAGCAATGCTTTAGCGGCTTCGACACATGTTATTGTTCCAATCGAATCTGGTTCACAATACGGTCTCTATGGTGTTACTGATTTAATTAATCATTTAAGTAAAATTAGAAGAGTTAACCCTGAATTAGAACTCTTAGGTGCTTTATTAATTAAACATGATGAGCGTCAGAATGTATGTAAATTAATAAAAGATGAAGCATTTAATCAAGTTGGAGAATTATTGCATACCACAATTCCAATGAGCACTAAAGTTAATCAAGCTGCAATTTTGCAACAACCTTTATTATCTGTTGATAAAAATTCAAAAGTTCGAAAAGCTTTTGAAACTTTAGCACAAGAAATTGTTCAGCGTGTCAAATAATATAATTCTGGAAATACTATGGTAAGTAATAAAGAGATATTGGCTAAACGTCTTCAGCAAAATACTCAAAAGCATCAACATGCCCAAAAAGAGCATATTAATGATGTCAAAGAGTTAAGACGTAATGTACAAATTACAGATATTCAGGCTAGCCCTAACCAGCCTCGAAAACTCTTTAATCAACAAGATATTGAAGATTTAGCAGCATCAATTGAGGAAATTGGGCTATTACAACCAATTGCAGTTCGTAGAATAAATGATAAATATGAGTTGATTGCTGGTGAAAGACGAATGAAAGCCCACCAATTTCTCAATAAGAACACCATTGAAGTAATCATTATTGATGCATCGGATGAAGAAGTTGCTTTATTAACATTAGCTGAAAATTTAAAGCGAGAAGATCTGACAGATTATGAAATATATGTTGGATTAACTTCTTTGGATGAAAAATTAAAAAAAAATAAGCAGAAGTTAGCAAAGTCATTAGGTATGAATCGTGAAGATATGTATAAATATTTATCTTTTGAAAAATTACCTGAAGAGTTGATTGAAGATTTGGAAAAACAGCCCTCATTATTAGCACGGACCGCTGCTACAGCAGTGAAAAAGTTTCTATCAGATCATGATGAAAACCATGAAAATGCTAAAGAAGCATTATTCGAAGCATGGTCAAAATTGCTTAAAAAAGAAGTTGAACAGACAAAACTCGCATCACTAGCTGAAAAAATCTTTAAGTCAAGAGAAACGAAAGAAGTAATTCAAACTTCAATTGTACATAAAATTGAATATGATGGGAAAGTTGCTGGTAATATCAAATTTGACCATAATACATTAAAGGTATCTTTAAAAATCGGACAATTTGATGATCAAAATTTACAAGAATTAGAAGCTTTCCTAAAACGAATGTTAGAAAAATAAAGTAAAAAAAATAGTGTAGTAAGTTGCTACACTATTTTTTGCAATTAGGAAAATTTATATAAGTAGTCATAATAATATTTTCATAAATTTGTTATGTAAATTGAATATTTAAAGCGTATTTTTCGACCATCCTAAGATGAGTCGATGCAATGCTTTGGCATAAGAAAAAATTTAATAAAAAATTAATAAGTTTGGCATGCTGTAGTTTGGGCACAGTTATTTTGACGGGCTGTCAAAGTCCTGCTTTAGTTCAATCAACTTCTACTTCAGTACAACCATCAAAACAGCCTTAACGTGTGGTTTTTTTCTTGGGAGATGGAATGGGTATCACGACACTAACAGCTGCACGAATTTATACTGTTGGTGAAGATGGCCAACTGCCAGGGTCAGCATTTGTTCGTACTTTCTCAAAAGATGCACAGGTTACAGATAGCGCACCATCGATGGGGGCCTATATGACAGGTGTAAAAATGAAAAATGAAGTGATATCCATGCAGACTGGAACAATTGCAGTAGAACTAAATCAGGGCGGAAATCATCAATGTGGAACCAATCCTCAGAATCAGAATAAGCAAGACACCCAAACTTTACTCGAATTGGCCAAAGTACGAGGTTGGGGTACCGGGGTAGTCACAACAACTCGCATTACGCATGCTACACCAGCATCGACTTATGCCCATATTTGTCATCGTGATGCTGAAAATGACATAGCATCCCCATTAGTACCAAGTTCGCAAGGCGATATTTATCAGCGTTATAACGTCAAATTAAAAGATGGGGTTGATGTGATTCTAGGCGGGGGTAAGCGTCAATTTCTGCCGAAAGATCAAGGGGGAGAACGGATAGACTAACGTAATTCGATCGCAGAAATGCAACAAGCAGGCTATCGAATAGTCTATGATCAAACTCAACTCTCCCAGATGAAGTTAGGAAAGAACGAAAAATTATTGGGTTTGTTTAATACTAGCAATTTAAGTTATGACTTAAATCGAACCAAAAAAAACTTGCCTGAACCTAGCTTAAAGCAAATGACGTTGGCCGCTTTGGACATTCTAACCCAAAATAAAAATGGTTTTTTCCTGATGGTTGAAGGTGGGCGTATAGACCATGCTTTACATGACACTAATGCTAAGCGTGCATTACAGGATACGATTGCCCTAAATGAGGCTTTGGATGCAACCATTAAAAAACTTCAACAAAGTGACCCTGAATTAAAAAATACCTTGATTGTGATAACTGCAGATCATGATCACACTCTAATTTTAAATGGCTATGCCAAGCGTACCGGAAAATATGTACAAGGTCAGTAAACCAGTGTACTAGGTTTGGTTAAAAACGGCTTTGTTGCACAAATATTTAAAAATAAAATCTCCCATACCTACTCATATTTAAGTGACAACTTGGGTATGAGGGCGACCTAATTCTGTGAATTTACTCTGTACACGACAAAAATAGATAACTCATTGAAATAATGTCATAATAATTGTTTTCTAACGACGAATACTATGACACATCTCAATGAGTTATATCTTATCTTAAACAAATATCTAAAATGGAACAAGTCACATTTAAAGTGCTTTGCGCTCATCATGCTTGTGATTATTTTAAAGCAAACATGTAATCTTTCTTCTGCATCTAAAGCCTTGCCCATCAAGTGCTTACCACAATCATTTTATCGACGTATGCAGCGCTTCTTTGCAGGTCAGTATTTTGATTATCGTCAAATTTCTCAGTTGATTTTCAATATGTTTTCATTCGACCAAGTGCAACTGACTTTAGATAGAACCAATTGGAAATGGGGAAAACGAAATATTAATATCCTGATGCTCGCAATCGTTTATCGTGGAATAGCGATACCTATCCTTTGGACATTGCTTAATAAACGTGGAAATTCAGATACGAAAGAGCGTATTGCTTTGATTCAACGCTTTATAGCCATTTTTGGTAAAGACCGTATTGTGAATGTGTTCGCAGACAGAGAGTTTATCGGTGAGCAGTGGTTTACATGGTTAATTGAACAAGACATCAACTTCTGCATTCGTGTTAAAAAAACTTCATTGTCACCAATCATTTAGGAAAGAATCATAAAATTAGTGATTTATTTCGCCATCTTAAAGTTGGTCAAATTGAATGTCGTAAACGACGGATTTTGGTTGGTCGGGTGAAACTATATATAAGTGCACTACAGTTAGAAAATGGAGAGCTTTTACTCGTCGTTTCTCCTCAGTTTAATGCCAATGCTATTCAGGATTATGCATTACGCTGGGAAATTGAAACCTTATTCAGTTGTCTCAAAGGACGCGGGTTTAATCTTGAAAATACGCGCTTGACAGACCCTAGACGAGTGAAAAAATTGATTGCGGTGTTAGCTATAAGCTTCTGTTGGTGTTACTTAACGGGTGAATGGCAACATGATCAAAAAAAAGTGATAAAAATAAAGAAGCATGGACGACTCTCAATGAGTTTATTTCGCTATGGTTTAGACTATGTTCAAATGGCGATTCAGCGTTTAATTGGTTTTGGGAAAAAAGAAGAGTTTAAGGAAATTTTGGCAATTTTAAGAAGGCAGAACCCTGATAGGATAAGGGTTCTGTGAAATTTGTCGTGTACAGAGGTGAATTTATTAAAGACAGCTACGCGTGCATGAATCTCATTCACTTGACTATCAAAATTCCTTGAGCAGAGTTTATCGCCTAATAATTTAATGCAATGCATCTTGGTTTCAACCAGACTTCGCCGATGATAGCCTGACCATTTTTTACAGAGTGTCCTGCCCAAACGTTTAACCGTTCGAAGGAGTTCATTTCGCTCTCGTGAATGAGCTTTTATATCTTTCCAGGGCTTTGCATTTTTTCTAGGTGGAATCACTGCATACGCTTGCCGATCTGCAATGACCTGACGGCATCGTTTTTTGTCATAAGCACCATCTCTGTATAGACAGAATCGATTTGTTCATCTAAAGGGATTTGAGCAAGTAAGTCTTCCAGTACCTGTGAATCACTGACATTATTTGCGGTGAGTTGTACAGCACGTATTTGAAGGGTTTTAGCATCGATACTATTATGAAGCTTACGCCATTTGCGGCGATATTCAGGTCCATGTTTCTTACGCTTCCATTCACCTTCACCTAAAAACTTTAGGCCAGTAGAGTCTACGAGTAGACGGAGACCTCCACTACTTTTTTGATAGCCAATTGCAACATCGATATGCCTTTGTCTTCTGCACAGTGTGAAGTACGAATATCACTGATATTCGGGGCTGCTCAGCCACAATGCTTAATCAGACTTTGGACAAAGCCTGTGACCATACGCAAAGACAATTTAAATAAAGATTTGATCATTAAGCAGCATTGAATAGCCGTATAGGAGTAAGTTTGATTTCGTCCATGTTTTGCTTATGGATGAGCATACCATTGAGTCAAAGGATCAAACCAAATGGAAATATTGCCTCGATTAATTAAGGCGCGCTTATATGTGGACCAATTAGTTGTACGAAAGATTTTGGGTGCAGGTTTATTCATCAAGGAATTATACTGCGGAATGGCTTTGTTGCACAAACCTACCGATATAGTCCTGTCTACCCTCATAATGACATCTAGCTGTGTATCGTACATGTTGTACGCAATAGCCTGAGATTTGTGAGCTGGAAGAACTATAGCTAAATACTAAATAAATCATTACAGTAATCTTTAAACAATTTATCAATATCTTTAACTCTAAATTTATTGCGAATCATTTTTACTCGTGACCACCTTGCACGATATATCGTTCATCTATAGGATTTAAGTCCGCGCTATATTTAGGAAGCCACACAATGTAATAACACTAAATATAAAAAAAATGGAAGAATAATTCACTAAGTTATTGTTTTTAATTTGATGCTTGTTTTATATGGGGATGATAATAACTTCTGATTACTAGTTTTTACCTTAAATATACCGATTGAAATATTCATTTAAAGGCTATGAATACATGAGTTTTACAGTTTGGCTAGGTCAGCATGAGTACTTTTCGCAAGATTTAAGATCGACCATGAACGTGATTAAGTTATAGAGGATTGATGAAATAGTTTTTATGAATTTCTGGCTTTCTGGGCTGATTTTATCAAATTCATGTCTATGCAAAATTGCGACATATTTCTCGTGTTGGTAGTTATCCAGAGTTTGGTCTGCATCTATCCATAGTGCAGCCCTTTTTTTGGTGACAGTTTTTTCTTAGTGATTTTCGATCTGGATGTAGTGATTTCACGTTTGCAGAACATATCTTGGTGGTGATCCATCTAATATTCGTGATTATAAAGCGAGCTAATTCACAGGTTCTACAGATTATGTAGCGACTAACTATAAGTTGATGGTTGGCGCTTAGTTTATATTTACGCTTAGGTTTCAGTTAAAAAAATCAATATTTTGTTGAATTCGTGATTGAATCATCTCTAGGGTAGATTCTCAAATTTGATGGGGATACAGGCGCTGCGCAATTTGACTAAATTGAAGTGCAATTTCACGCATGGCCAAGATGATCTCATCGACTTCTAGAGTAGTCAGATTCGCTTCTGAAGTACCGAGTTTATGTATGTCATTTTGGGAAATATTGAGCGCTTCTCCCATAATGTCCATTTGATGATAACCACCTGGACCTTCACAGAAGGTCACATCATAGGCTGGAGCCAATTTCCATTGACCATTTTTTGCCATGAGAAAAGAAAAGTTCTTGGTATGGTCATCCCGATTATTGAAAAGTACATTAAACACAGCACGTTTAAAGGCATGCAGTCTTTGTCGCACATCTTGCGTACACATCAAGGTTTCCCGAAGAAAACTGCGATAGTCTAGGCTACCTGGAACTTTATAGTCTGCTCCAGTATATGCAGCCAAACTCTGCATTGGAATCCGCATGCCATTTTGACGGTCGAATCGTTTAGAAGCAAAAGCCATTAAACCATTGGGCAAATTAAAAAATGGTTGTCTGGAGTCTCGATTGCACAAAGTCGCAAACAATCTGCATAGACGGCTTTAATGGCGCAGACTTCAGGGTGCTCGTGCTGAGCAGGAAACTTAATCAGCCAGGCTTCATGTTGATTAGAAGCTTGAGTCGAAAACTCTAAATTGACAGGATCTCGATAAACCAATGCTTTGGGTCTGGCACCTTGGGGGGAGTCCCCCATGACCAGCAAATGTTGTAAAAATTCGCTACCTTCTCCTTTGAGGACTTCTTGGACTGAACCGTACCAGGTTTGTCGGAGAGTCAATATTCTGAGAGACTATCCCGATGACAAAATTAAAATATACCCCTGAAATCAGAGAAAGAGCGGTTCAATTACTAATTGAATCTGAAAAAGATTATCCTTCTACTTGGGCAGCAATCACAGCTATTGCTCCTAAAATCGGTTGTACTCCTGAAACACTACGTGTTTGGTATCAAAAATATTTAGATAAACAAAATCCAGTTAAAGTACAGCAGCTTTCAGACCAAGAACGTATCAAACAACTCGAACGCGAAAATAAAGAACTGCAACGCGCCAATGAGATTCTACGTAAAGCAGCCGCTTTTTTCGCCCAGGCGGAGCTCGACCGCCCACACAAATAATGGTGGATTTTATCCATAACAATAAAGATCGATATGGTGTTGAAGCGATTTGTAGAATTTTACCGATTGCAGCTTCGACCTATTATCGGGCTTTAGATCTCGTTGATAACCCAGAACATCGAGCGAAACGTGCTCTGCATGATTTACATCATGCAGAGCAAATCAAACGTATTTGGAAAGAAAGTTCAGGTCGATATGGTGTACGTAAAGTTTGGCAAAAATTGAAACGTGAGGGTTATGTTATTGCACGTTGTACAGTTGCTCGATTGATGCAAAAGCTAGGTATACAAGGTGTTTGGCGTGGTAAGAATAAACAAACTACTCGTAACCGAGATGACCAAAAACGGGCAGATGATTTAGTGAAACGTAATTTTAATGCTGATCATCCAAACCAACTATGGGTGGGTGACTTTAGTGTGCCGCAGCAAGCGGCGTAAGAGATGAGGGTATGGCCCCTCGCTATCGGCTTGCAGGAGCAGGTAGCAAACCACCATAAGCGGCTTGGATCAAAAGTCCCGGTCGTGAGCGTTATGGAAAAGGCATCGTAGAGATGTCAGGTAAGAATTAGGAAGGCGAACAACAGTGAACTGCCGTTCAAGTGTCGAAAGTACTCAAATGACATCAAAACCGGGGATGGAAGTTACCCCGCGATTAGTTTGGCCGTTACCTGCTTACGGGCCATTCGGTGTCCGGCGTAGAGGCAGCGCGATCCTAATTCAGGCTCTTACGTTGAACTGCGGGAACCTTCGGTGGCGATGTCAAGCGAAAGGCACAAGCTCAAAAGGCAAGGCTGATAATAGCAATGCGTCACCAAGGGGCGGAGCAACTCGTAGTAGTGTTGAAGTTACTGTAATGGTAATGGAGCGAAGGGGTTGCATTATCCAGGTCTACGGATTTGTCAACTGTGCAAGCAGGAGGAGCAAAACTTTATGACCAAACCATTTAATATTCCTAAAGCGTTAATCTGGGAGGCATTTAAAAAAGTCAAAGAGAATGGTGGCGCTCCAGGCGTTGATCATGAATCTATTGAGCAATTCGAAAAGCATTTAAAGAACAACCTATACAAACTATGGAATCGACTTTGTTCTGGCAGTTATTTTCCACCGCCAGTTAAGGCTGTTCCGATTCCAAAGAAGTCAGGTGGCGTGCGTATACTAGGTATTCCAACAGTTGCAGATCGAGTCGCGCAAACAGCAGTTAAGCTCTTATTAGAGCCGAAAATTGATCCATCATTTCATCCAAACTCATATGGATATCGTCCGGGGCGTTCTGCCCATGATGCAATTGCGATAGTGAGGAGACGAAGTTGGGATTATGACTGGGTTGTGGAATTTGATATCAAAGGTCTCTTTGATAACATCGACCATGATTTACTCATGCGTGCACTCAAGAAACACTGTGAAATTCCATGGATTCTTTTATATGTGCAACGTTGGTTAAAAGCACCAATGCAACACATAAATGGCCATCTTTTAGAAAGGAATCGCGGCACACCACAAGGTGGTGTTGTGAGTCCTTTATTGGCGAATTTATTTATGCATTATGCTTTTGATATGTGGATTACGAAACATCTTCAAAGTGTACGGTTCTGCCGTTATGCAGATGATGGCGTAATTCATTGTCGGAGTTTATCTCAAGCCAAACTTGTTTTACAAAAGATCGATGCACGATTTCGTGAATGTGGTCTCGAATTGCATCCAGACAAGACAAAGATTGTTTATTGCCAAGATATTAATCGTCGTAAAGCATATCCCGATGTTCAATTTACTTTTCTCGGGTACACGTTTAGGCCCCGTAAGGCTGTGGACAAGTATAAAAGAGTTTATGTAAATTTCTCTCCTGCAGTCAGTCGTGATGCACTTAAAGCAATGCGACAGACTATTCGGAAATGGCATCTACATCTGATGTGTAATCGCGAATTAAGTGATTTATCTGCAATATTCAATCCAATTCTTCAAGGTTGGCAGCAATACTATGGTCGATTCCATGGTTCAGCAATGTCAGCGATCTGGCAACACATGAATGCTTATCTTATACGCTGGATGAGGCGTAAGTATAAAAACTTGGCCCGTCATAAAAGACGGGCTAGATATGCCTTAGGGCGACTTGCGCGTGATTTTCCAAATGCCTTTGTGCACTGGAAAATGGGATGTTTACCATCGGTTGGATAATGGGAGCCGGATGAGCTGAGAGGTTCATGTCCGGTTCTGCGAGGGGCTAAGGGTGAAATTCCCTTGGTCTACTCACCCGTATATTCAAACTCATTCAGGCTGGGTATATACCGCATTTGTTATTGATGTGTTCTCACGAGCAATTGTTGGATGGAAAGTATCTACACGGATGAATACAGATATGGTGCTCGATGCATTGGAGCAAGCATTGCACGATCGAGGTATGCCTAAGAATGTGATTCATCATTCCGATAGAGGTGTTCAATATCTTTCTATTCGCTATACCAATCGTTTAGAAGCTGCAAATTTACGAGCATCAGTCGGTACAACTGGTGATTCATACGATAATGCTCTGGCTGAAACGGTGAATGGCTTATACAAAACAGAGGTGATTGAATATTTAAAAGCAGATTGGCAAGGTTTAGCAGATGTACAACTTGCGACACTAAACTGGGTAGATTGGTTCAATAAAAAGCGTGTACACAGTGCACTGGGTTATGTATCGCCTTTTGAGTTTGAAGCAATGTACTATGATAAGATTAACCCGTTAGGTCAGGTGGCCTAACTTAAATAAAAAAGTCTCCGACAAACCCGGTACGGTTCAGACCTCCTGTGCCAATTGCGGCAGGGGGATATTTTCTGAAGTTTGTATCTCTGCGACACAGGGTTCAAAGGAGAGGGCACCGATTACATGGGTGCCAATATAAGTTAGGCATTCCAAAGGGCCGATTCGTGCTGGATTCAGTCCAATTTTTCGAAAATATCGATCCATCAACAACATGTCCTAACCATCTGGTAAAGCGTCATAGACTGGACCTGAGAGTCCCATTTGATGAGTAGGAAAACCCTGTCTGAATGGTAGACCTTTTAAAGGGAGTAAGTAAGAAGAGAGCTCAACACCTCGCTGTATTGCTTCTGGGCTATATTCAAAAGCAATGTTGGGTCTACCATTGTTAGCGGCAGTTGAACTAATCAGCGTTCCCCCCAGCCAAGTTTCACCCCAACCGTTGTAATAACACTAAATATAAAAAAAATGGAAGAATAATTTATTAAATTATTGTTTTTATGTGGCTGTTAGTGATGTTATGAATAATAATAAATTTTTTCTTAAGAAATTTTACCTAAAAAAATTGATCAGATAATTTTCTTTAAATGTCATGTATACATAAATTTGACAGTTTGAAGGGATCGGTATGTGCATTTTTCACAAGGTTAAAGATCGACCATAAATGTGATAAACGGCAGGGGATCATTGAAAAATGAATGGATTTAAAAACTACATGTATGCACGGAAAAAAGTATCGCTGCGGTTCTGCTGACAGGCTGTATTGAGCATTGAATGCAAATGATGTAGTAATTGTCTACATGCTATAAGACTAGCATGATGAAGAATGAAATGTAGTTGCCAATATCTAACTTGGATTGAAAAGCATAGCGTTGTTATTCGGAGAAGTGAGGTGAGCCATCCTTCTCTTATACTTAAAATGATACTTATTCAACTGATCTCGACTCATGGGCTGGTTCCAATTAGATGGGTAATAACTTCCATCCCCTATTTTTATTACCACATTTCTTGCATTTAATCCCTTCTTTGGAGATTTGATTCAGCATCACTGTTGTCGATTGAATCAAATCAATGACATAGTTCGTTGGTGCAGGAAAAGCAGAAGAGGCTGCTTTATTGCAAAAGAGAACATTTGGATCAAATGGATTGGATTACACAAAAGCCATGATACAGCCACAGAGCAATTCACCTGCATGTAATCTGTAACATCCATTCTGGTCATCAGACGAAGATTAATCTGAAATTTAAGCACTAAACGCCATAAATCTATGTATGGGCAGACTTTTTTGAGACATATGTTGATAAACATGCGGCAAGTTACATTGCTTAAAAGTCTATCTAAGTTAACGATCTATTCAATTCTAGATAAGTAATCTGAATATTACGATCCTAAATTACCCGAAAAGTATTAAGATTTCTAAGAATCGTGTTTGTTGGTTTATTGGGGAAATTAACCAGTGGAATGAAGCAAAGATGATGGCTTATTAAGGATTGTGGGCCCCGACTACTTAAATTTTAGGTATTTTGAATAATGCATATTTCAAAAATCTGAATTAATGGATTTAAATTACCATAAAAACCTTCAACATTGGCTTGAATCCATTGTTGTTGAGAGCCAATGCGAGACCAATCAATACCATAACCAAAATGAGCAATCAGATGCTCAAAGAAAATCCGTTGTGTACGTCCATTGCCTTCACGGAATGGGTGTATGACATTAAGCTCACATTACAAGTCGGCAAGTTGAGGGATCAATTGTTGTGATGCTAAGCCTTGAAAGTACCTTTTTTCTTGAAATGGTTTAAGTAATTTATTGGTTTCAATTTCAATAAGGGAAAAATTACAAAAACGGGTGTCACCTTTGGAAATATCGATTTGTCTTAACTTTCCTGCCCAGTCGTATAAGTCGCCAAAGAGCTGCGCATGAATTGATTTTAAGTATTGTGAGTCGTAAGGTGGTTCAGCATATTCAATGAGGCTACTTGCTAATCCAGACAGTTCCAGTTCAGCTTGTTCTAAAATTTGTTCATCACGAATATTGAGTTTATTTTTTAGGATATTTGTGCCAGGGTAACAATACAGGCTGTCACCCATTTCCCCATATTTATCCATACATGCACCTGACTAAGATTCGGGTTGCGAATACTTCTTATATTTTTGCAAGATTTCAGCTTTACTCTGTTGAGTTGTTTGAGTTGTTTGAGTTGTCGTTGTAATGCCTTCAAGCTTTAGGCTGGCTTGATAGTTTTGCGAACGTGTCGCTTGAATATATTTTCTTTTCTGTTCAGTGGTTCTGAGCATTTCTAAACTCCATTGATGCTACACGTGACGTAATAAGTGTAGCAGAGAATCTTTTTGATCAATGCTGCATACACAGCATATCGAAATGTAATACAACGGTATTATTTCATGTAATAACAGAAAACTAAAAAAAATTGGAAGAATTTTTAAAATTTAGACCACCCATGATAAGTAAACCATATGTATTTGTTGATAATTGTAATTTTGAGAAAATTTAGTTGATAAATTAAATGAATTTTAATATACAAAGATATGCTCATTTTTTATATCGATAAAAATGTTAAAATTTGACTATTTAGTAAAAAATATAGAGATATTTATGGGGCAATTTATCATGCCCTTTTGCTTTGAGCGACAAAATGTTCAATTTAAGATAGTAAAAATTAACTCAGAACTACTGAAAATCAAAAAGATTAAACAGAGCCAGAAAGTAGTAGTACAAGCAAAGTTCAAAATAATCTATGTGAAAATTTGGCAAAAAATATTGCTATTAATGCAAACGGAGCCATGCTTACGTGTACATTCTAATTATGTTGCAATCTTACAGTTGATACATAATCTTGATGATTTTATCGAAAAATCACAGCAACACTTGTGCTTTGAGAGAAAAGCTCAGAAAGAGCTGGATGCTAAATTTTTTGCTAGATTTTTTAAGCTGACAAAGAGTTCAATAAAAGATCAACTTTTACCAAATTGTTCAGATCGTAATGAATTTAACCAATGCAATTTGATAAAAAATTAAGCGAAAGCGAATATGCCAAAGATTGAAACAGAAGAGCAATTCTTAGATTTAGCAGAAAAATTCCAAAAAGATTATTGTTTATTACGCAATCATGTTGTGAATACACAATTTGTCGATCTATCAGATGATTTGTATAAAGAAGTCTACGCGCTATACAAATTAGCACAACAAATTTATAGCTATATATCAGGCTCCAGACAGATCGGTAAGTATTCTTTTTTGGCTGCTTTGAGTTATTTTTCATGTCCGAATATTAGTAATACTCAAGAGTTGTCGTCTGTACGTTATTTGATTTTGCAAGCGAGTTTTTTAACATATCGGCAGTATCAAGAATTTGCAAAGATTGATAAAGCTGAGAATAAGCAAAAACATGTTTGTGATCTCTTTCGCTATGTATCACGATATGTTCTGGATTCTAATCATGCTGAATTATTTCAAGAATGCAGTGAGCTACTAAATCGCTATGTCACGTACGAACGTAATTTGAAAAAAGAGGATCGTAATCAACTTTTTAATATTAAAGATTTCAAACAAGTACAAGTCATAGAGTATTTATCGGCTCTATTAATAATTTTTAAAAGACTAGATGATCGTCGTGTAGTTCATCGTCAGCGTAAGTCAAAAAAAAGCAAAGTTTTGGAATGGCCAACTAAAAATGAACTCAAAAAATTTCGTGAAGTAAAATCAGGTAAGCATGAAGATATCGGACATAACGCAAAGATCAGTTTTTATGATGCCTCTCTTTACAAAGATGAAGATGGTGAAATTGAGTTATTGGACACTGAAGTAGAATTATACTCTGAAGATGAAAAAACTAAAAATTTTAATCATTTAATTAGTGATTATGCTGCGTATTACACGCGGCATCGCCAACGCCGTCATGCGCCATTTATTACAAATCCACATTATTTGGCGCCAGATATACTGAAGCAAATTGTTTATGTGCTAAGAGATGAATTATCAGGACAACCGAGGAATGCGGCGATCGCTGCTGCCTGTTTATTGTCTTTATTGACGGGATTATCACCCGTTGCACTGATGGATTTTAATGACCTTATTCAGGAGGGTACGTTGATTCAAAATGGTTCAAGTAGACGTCGCGAATATTTACTCAAATTAAATCTTAATATTACAGAGCAGAAGATTAAGAGCTTAAATGATGAGCGATGGAATGAAGTGATGACACATCAACTACATTTACCTTCTGCTTGGTTTGACTATATAGAACAAGCATCGAATCCAATAATTTCTTCAACAGACATTAATACAAAACTTAAGAATTGGCTTGATAATCGGTTTGTAGGTTCGATCACTGTTGAAAAACTGCAGGCTCAATTATATTTTCATATATATTATGAAACATATAATGAATATCTAGCTCATGTAATTGCTGGGCGGGATAGTCAGCATCACATGCCTGGTATCTATTATGGAGGGCTACCGAAAGCTCAACTCAGTAGCACATATCTAGCCTTTTTAGAAAAAGCACTTACACCACATTCCACACATTTTACTGAAGACACGGCTGAACTAAAAATATTGCAACAACAATTCAAAGTGCAATCTGCATTATCAATAGAAAGGATAGGGAGCCAACTGGCACTTGAACCCAATTTTGTGAAAGAGCAATTTGATATTTTACATAGGCATTGTCAGGAAAGTGTTCAAAAAGATCAACATATCATTAATCAACTGAATGCATACGCATGTTGGATGTGGCATATCAGCTTGTTGAGTTTGGCAAGTCGGCCTAAAAAAAATCTGTTGGGGAATTTGGATGATTATTGTGTTGAGCTTAAGCTTTTATATGTAAACGATAAAAGAAATAGTAAAGCAAGAAAAGATGGTCGTTTTATCCCATTATCTGATTTTTTCATAAAAACACTGCAAAATTACACAGTCTTTTTAGAACAAATTATTGAAGCGTACGGTTCGTTTTTTAGACAAGTCTTTGCAAAGAAAATTACTGTAAATGATCTTTTTGGCAAGTTCATTGATAGTAAAGATATCTTGCCGATAACTGTCAAAGAGTGGCAGAGCAGAAAAATTAAGTTAATCCCTTTATCTCGAAACTGGGTAAATTTATATATGGAAGGAATCTTTCCAAAGAATATGTATTCGAATTGGTTACGTCATTTTGATATGAATTTTTTGATGTATGCAGAAGAAAAAGAAGAAAAAGAAGAAAAAGAAGAAAAAAAAGAAGAAAAAACTGCTTTAGCATTCCATTTAATACAGGCTCTTTATGGTCATGATCAACGTGACCGAGAGGCTTTTCATCCGCATTCTTCACTTATTCCGAATGTCTATGTACAGCAAGCCCGCCAGCAATTGCAAGATAATGTCAAATTTTTATCGATTAAACACTTAGAGCGAAAATAGTTGTATGCAAAAAATCAAAGAACTAATAAAACCGCAACTAGATGATCTATTTGTTGATATTCATAAATTGGTGAAAAAGTCGCTAGATAGACAGCCTTCTTCACCTGAAGTATTGACGAAAGACATGCAGCAAAAACTTGATCAGCAGATCGCTGAAAAATGGCATGACATTAAAGATAGTGTTGATTATTTGAGTCAAAAGTTGAGCCGAGACGAACAATCAAAACTGATGCAATTTACTGAAGATGAATTTAATAAAAGAAGGAGGCAATTCAACCAGAATGTAGATAAAAAATCATACAGAATTAAGCTAAATCCACATACGAAACGGATAGTACTGCCTAGAAAAATTGAGAGTACAGAGTCACGATTAAAACACGGGCATCTACATATTCTGGTAGTCAAGGAATTAAGGCAGTATTGGCAAGATTCATTTGAATATTGGGATGAACCGAAGTACTTATGGGGAAATTTATGCTTAAGTTTTATATATATTTCAGGCTGTGCAGATGAACAGCATTTGATTACTATTCAGAAACAATTGCAGGATGCCATTGAGCTTGGTACAGATCTGAATTGTTTTCGGTTATACCATTCTGATTATCAAAAGATCACTAATCCATTGTTACTACATTATCGTGTTGAAAACTCTCAATATGGCAACGATGTAGAACAGGGAAAGTTGTACCAATGGAAACATGTTTTTTTTAACCCATATGCGCAGTTCATTTTACAATATTTAAAAAAGTTGAAAGCCACTCAGAAAGAATTTCGTCTGCAACATTCAGTTGAAGATTGTATTTTAGAAAGCTTGAGTAAGATAGGCAGGAAAAAAAGTCTTGGGGATCTGCAATATCAAATTAAACGCCGTGGATTTCGTGCATTTAATGATGTGCAAATGGTACTCGAATTTAATCCAAACCTTAGCCTAGATATATTTTTGAGTAATGTGCTTCAGCAAGAGATTAATACTGTCGCTTTAAGGCCATCCGAATTTAGATTGCTGTGGAATAATGATTACAATCAAGTCACAGAACAAGAGAGTCGCCCTATTCATTTTGAACAAGAGCAGTTACATCCGGAAGTTCCGACTGCTCAAAGCAAATTACAAACGATTCCGTATGAGTTGATGTTGTTTGATCAAAAGAAACGTAAAGGTCAAAAAGTTGAGCGTTTAGATAAAAAGAGGAATAAAGAAGAACGCACGCTACGTTTTTGGCAAGAAACCAGAAGGGTGTTAGAGGAGAAGATAGTTGATGCTAATACGGAGGAAAAGTCTTTAATTGATGCTCAACTACGCTTAATTGAATGGTTAATGCATTTAAAAAAACGAGGGCTTCAATTATCAACTATTGAAAGCTACTTAGGATCGTTTGGTAAAGAATTTATATTTGAGATTTGGCTCAATAAATTAGATTTAAAGCAACAATCCATTGATGATTATGAAGATTTATATCGACAGTTGTTGAAATATAGCAGTGAACGAGATGCACAAGCAACTCAACGTGAAGCTGTTAAAGGAAAAACCTCTCGTAAGATGCACCAAACAGCAGAATACCGTTTTGGTCGCCTAAAAGATTTTCATCAATTTTGTATAGAGAATTTTGATGCACCAGAGGTATTGGTGTTACAGAATTCAAGTTTTAAGCATTTACAAATTTGCAATGCACGCCTAGTAAGCCCTTTGTTATTTGGCAAGCTATTGGAAAAACTAGAACATTTAAGTCAAGAGCCAACGGCATCAGAGTGGGTCGATCATCTGAGTTGTTTAAAGCTGATGTATTTACTGAGTTATAGAACTGGACTCCGATTAAATGAAGTTCGTTGTCTTAAAATACAAGATATTATTTGCCCAGAGTTACTTTGTAAAGAAAAAGAAAATACAGCTTTTAATAATATCACGCTTCATATTCAGAACAATTCATATCGCCGTCTGAAAACGCAAAGTGCAAATCGTCAAATACCTTTGAAAATTGCATTGTCAGAACATGAGTTTTTAGTAGTACAACGTTACATACAACATCGTTATGAGCAATATTTGGTTAATCAGCAGGATGATCTACTTTTTAGTGTGAATCATCGTGTATTAACTGATCAATGTATCAGCAAAATTACAGTAGATTTGTTTAGTCAAATATTAGGTATGCATCATGGTTTTAGTTTTCATACATTACGCCACAGTGCTGCTAACTATCTAGCAATAACTTTGCTCGGTTCAAAAGAAATGATCAAGACCTACACAGATTGTCCTTGGGTAAAAGCAAAAAAGATGAGGGATTTATTGTTTGGTATGAAAGCACGTGCTCAAGAAGAGATTATTCAACATAAATGGCAGGTGCTCGCCTCTTGGATGGGGCATAGCAGTATTGAGCAAACGGCTTCAAATTACCTTCATGTTTTGGATTTATTAGCAGTCGATCGAATTTATAATTCGCCGTGTATCATTTCAAAAAAAGTATTAGAACAGTGTTTTAGTCCAGTGAAGTCAAGTACAGACTATATAAACCTAAATCGTTATACTCAGCAGCAGAAATGGTTTAATTCTTATCAGCAAACACAGCCAGTTACGATGGCTGGCCGACAAGAAAAGAAGTTTAGTATAGAGAAGAGTACTCTGACACCTTTTCAACGTTTGATAAGTTTTAGAGAAGGTCGTTTAAGCGAAGATACTCAAGCTCAAGAATGGATGCAACGATGTCAATGGATGAGCAATAAATGGATGGATCGCCAAAAATTTAATTTAAAAACGAATTATGTTTATAGTAAGAATTTAGAAGAGAGTTGGTTTGATGAACTTTACGAAAAGGCTAAAAAACTGACTCGTCAAGATGAAATAATTCCTCTCCTTGATTTTCATTATAAAGATGATAGGCAGCAAGATGCACTGAAAGAAAAGAACATGTTTAAGGCACTTAAAATATTATTATTACTTGGAAAACTGCGTAAGAATTTTCTACATTTTCAATGCCGAATGAAAGGTGATGAGCAACAAATTGTTAATTTTATTACTGGTATAGAGCCAATGTTAGGAGATCATCTGTATTTAGAAAAACAAAACTACCCAGTTAATTTGGGTGCTCCTGAGCGAACCGTTAAATTTAGTTTTCAAAGAGTTGTCGGTTCTAACAAAAAAAATGTTACTCCGCTGGTTATATTTAATTTAATGTTAAAAATGATGCAAGAAGATGAACTCTGGATCAAATAGCCTAAGCATCTTAAAAAGGGGAAATTTAAAAGCTTTAGCATCACAGTTTCGTCACTGGATTTTAGACACTAGTGTAAATTGGTAAATCGCTGAGCTAAAGTGTTGTAGTCCAAACTCGATATGACAGTTACCCATTTTATAGTGTGCCTGTCAGGTTAAATTTGAGCTAAATTATTCTCAGCCCAAATCCGCTTCCAATCAAATAATGATTCAAGTGGCGTGCCGCCTCTGCTCAATCTAATTCACAGTACCTAAAACAGGTATCAACTTCGGCCCAGCCATTCTCGCTTTGCTAATGATATCCACCAGCTCATAATAAGTCAGTTCAAACTTATCATCACTATCAAAAACATAAACCATGTTCTTGCCTTCATGTTCTTGCGGAGTAGGTGGTACAAATCGTTTCGGGATTAGGAGTTGAGTAATTTGTTCGTCAGTTAATTTAAATAAGTGCATGTTTTTATCCTACTCTAGGTAAGTCAGACCATTTTGTTAAATACGATGGTGATCTAAGGTTTTGATTCATGTGCCATGAGGCTTCTTGATTGTTGGCAATGCCTAGCGTAACGAGATTCTTCCCAAACCGTTCACTGATGGCTTCAATAACATCTGAAAGTTTTTCGCGCTCTTGCTTATGCGAATAGTCCGTGAATAGATCAGGCACAAATTTGGATTTATCCTTAATTTCTAAAAGTACGATTCCTGCCTTTTTATACTTAAAACCCTTCTTAAATATCTGATCGATACCTTTCATTGCAGCCTTGGTGATAAGTAACCAGTCGTCTGTATGCTCATGCATCTGAACTACGGTGTATGGAGTGTAACGCTCAGTCTTATCAAATCGACTGGTTTGAATATAAACCCCAATCATCTTGCAGATTGAGCCATCATCACGCATTCGCTTTACTGCTCTGGCTACATAGAGTCGCACCGAAGCCTTTAGATCATCCACTTCATACACAGGGCTGCCATATGAACGGCTGCTGATAATCTGCTTTTTGGCTACTGCATCATCAGTCAGGTCGATACAAGACAAACCCTGTAACTCAAGTACTGTCTTTTCCATGACGATGCTGAATTGCTTTTTAATTTCTTTAGGATTGGCGTTAATCAGATCTAGAACAGACTGGATGCCCATAGCATTGAGTTTCTTGCAGTTCTGCCTGCCGACTCCCCAAACATCAGATACATCGACTTGCGCCAGTAAAGTCTCAGCAGAGCACTGGTCCATATGAACTAAATTACACACGCCACCAAAATACTTGTTCTTCTTGGCTAAATGATTGGCAATCTTGGCTTCAGTTTTAGAGCGACCGATTCCAATACAGCAGGGTAGGCCTAACCATTGGAATGCTTTAGTTCTCATATCTTGCGCATATTCTGTCAGGTCAAATAAGTGCTCATACGTTGTGAGCTTTAGGAAGCATTCGTCAATTGAATAGACTTCTTGCTCTCCAGGTGCAACATAACTCCCGAGAAGCTCCATAAAGCGTCTGGACATTTCACCATACAGAGAGAAATTACTCGAGAGAACCTGAATGTTATGTTGTTTGATCAAATCCTGAATCTGAAATACAGGAACCCCCATCTTTATACCTAAGTCTTTTGCTTCTTGGCTTCTTGCCACGGCACAGCCATCGTTGTTGCTGAGCACAATGGTTGGGCAATCATTTAGGGCAGGGTTAAACACACGTTCACACGAGACGTAGCAATTATTCACGTCAACTAACGCGAATATTTCATTTTCACTTTTCATGGTTATTCTTCTTTTTATGAGCGGTGATGAATACGCTTTAGGTTAAAAGTCACTACACCCCAAACAGATATCGTCTGACTGTCATCGGGAATGATGTGATTGTAGTTAGGGTTTTCAGCTTTCAACCAAAGTTCTGGAAGCGGATAATTATCATCGCCAAATATCTCTTTGATTTCAGATTTTGACATCTTATTGGTAATCATCAACCGTTTAATGGTCGAGGCACTATTATCAATTAGGGCAACGACGATATCGTAATGTTTGGCTTCAATACTGCGATCGACAATGATTGGATCGTTGATCTCAAAACCTGCATCGAGCATGGATTCACTGTCTACATAAGCAATGAACGTAGAAATCGGGTTGTGAATCAGGAACTCATTTAGATCAAGCGCTTTGTCTTGTTCATCCTTGGTACTGAAGGCTGGACCTGCAGGTATGCGCTCTAGAGAGACGGGAATTGAGACTTTGGATTTGGGTAGAACTGCAGTAAGCCCTAACTGCGCAATCAGTTCATTTTGAACAGCGATTTGTTCCAGTACGGTATTGATGGTAGGGCTTGGCTTACCCTCTGGACCCATGAGCTCTTGCAAAGATGACCATGCGTCGTCAGAGAAGTAGATAGGCAACTTCTTAGACATGTGATACTCCTACGCTACGAGGCGTGTTTGGAAGTAGAATTTGTCTAAATAGGATATTACTAACAACGTTTGAAAATCAAATTTAAAAAGTTGTGGATAAACAAGGATGCGTCAGAATAAGACGTTTTGTTTCTGCTCATCGCGTGGAAAAGTGATGAATTCATCGGGCATTTGAAAAAAATATTCATGCGCGTGTTCATGATCTGCAGTCAGCCAGTCTTTTCTGTACTGCTCTGGAATAACGATGATGGAGCGTTTTTCATCCTTCGGTGCATGGAATTGCTTCATGAAGGGGTGATGATCCGAATTGATGGTCAACATTGAAAAGGAACGTACCTTATTGCCATCAATCACCGCATCATCATAGATCCCTGCAACCGTGAAAGGCTGATCATCTTTACGCTTGATGGTGTACCAGTATGGCTTGCCATTGATGTATTTGGGTTCGTAGAACTCTTGCACAGGGACTAGGCAGAACTTGCTGTATTTCCATGCGTGTCGAAAGCTGGGCTTATCAACTACAGACTCGGTACGTGCATTATAAGTGTGGCTGCTAAATTTCAATTCTTTCGCCCAACTCGGAAGTAATCCAAACTTTGCGATATCAAGCTTTAAGTGTTCTGAGCCATTCAAGATGATTGGAGCGTGATAAGAAGAAAAGACATGATCCTTAAGCTCAAGATCGAACTGGCTAGTATCGACACCCAAGAGGGTCAAATTTCTTTTACTTGGAAATAAGTAATTTGAGCACATGATTATACTACCTTTAAGTGTTGCCAACGGTATTTTAAAATTGCCCCCTTTGATCTCTTATTAAGTTTCAACCAAACTTCGACGGTGATAACCAGACCACTTTTTCCAAAGCGATCTGCCTAGCCGTTTGACTGTCTTTAATAATTCGTTCCGCTCTATAGACCTCGCTTGCTGATCCTTCCAAGGCTTTGCATTCTTTCTAGGTGGAATGATCGCATGTGCATCTCGATCTAAAATGACTTGTCGGCAGTGCTTTGTGTCATAAGCACCATCTGTATAAACAGAATCAATTGGTTCATCCAAGGGAATTTGAGCAAGTAAATCTTCGAGTACTTGAGAATCACTGACATTATTTGTGGTGAGTTGTACTGCACGTATTTGCAGGGTTTTAGCATCTATAGCAATGTGAAGCTTACGCCATTGGCGACGATATTCAGCCCCATGTTTCTTGCGTTTCCATTCACCTTCACCAAGAAACTTCAAACCAGTAGAGTCCACGAGTAGATGCAGTCCATCACTACTTTTTTGATAGCTAATCGCAATATCAATATGCTTTTGTCTACGACAAAGGGTGGAATAATCCGGAGCTGTCCAATCTAATCCAGAGAGTTTAATCAGACTTTGAACAAAACCTGTGACCATACGTAAAGAGAGTCGGAATAGTAATTTGATCATTAAGCAGCATTGAATCGCTGTATCGGAGTAGGTTTGATTTCGACCTTGCTTGCCTTGTGATTGTGCATACCACTGAGTCTTTGGATCAAGCCAAATGGAAATATTACCTCGGTTAATTAAGGCTTGAACCGTACCGGGTTTGTCGGAGACTTTTTATTTAAGTTAGGCCACCTGACCTAACGGGTTAATCTTATCATAGTACATTGCTTCAAACTCAAAAGGCGATACATAACCCAGTGCACTGTGTACACGCTTTTTATTGAACCAATCTACCCAGTTTAGTGTCGCAAGTTGTACATCTGCTAAACCTTGCCAATCTGCTTTTAAATATTCAATCACCTCTGTTTTGTATAAGCCATTCACCGTTTCAGCCAGAGCATTATCGTATGAATCACCAGTTGTACCGACTGATGCTCGTAAATTTGCAGCTTCTAAACGATTGGTATAGCGAATAGAAAGATATTGAACACCTCTGTCAGAATGATGAATCACATTCTTAGGCATACCTCGATCAAGCAATGCTTGCTCCAATGCATCGAGCACCATATCTGTATTCATGCGTGTCGATACCTTCCATCCAACAATTGCTCGTGAGAACACATCAATAATAAAGGCGGTATAGACCCAGCCTGAATTTGTTTGAATATACGTAAAGTCACTCATCCACAGTTGGTCAGGATGATCAGCAGTAAAATTACGTTTCACTAAATCATCTGCTCTTTTTTGATCATCTCGGCTACGGGTGGTTTGTTTGTTCTTACCTCGCCAAACACCTTGTATACCTAGCTTCTGCATCAATCGAGCAACTGTACAACGTGCGATAACATAACCTTCACGTTTCAATTGTTGCCAGACCTTACGCACACCATATCGACCTGAACTTTCTTTCCAAATTCGTTGAATTTGTTCAGCATGATGCTCATCATGTAGATCTCGTTTCGCTCGATGTTCTGGATTGTCAGCGAGATCTAAAGTTCGGTAATAGGTTGAAGCTGCGATCGGTAAAATCCTACAAATCGCATCAACACCATATAAGTCTTTATTGTTATGGATGAAATCCACCATTATTTGTGTGGGCGGTCGAGCTCCGCCTGGGCGAAAAAAGCGGCTGCTTTACGTAGAATCTCATTGGCACGCTTTAATTCTTTAATTTCACGTTCCATTTGCTTCATTTTTTCTTGATCAGATATCTGTTGTACTTTAATAGGATTTTGCTGATCTAAATGCTTTTGATGCCAGGCACGAAGTGTTTCAGGAGTACAACCAATCTTAGGCGCAATTGCTGTGATTGCAGCCCAAGTAGAAGGATAATCTTTTTCAGATTCAATCAATAATTGAACCGCTCTTTCTCTGATTTCAGGGGTATATTTTAATTTTGTCATCGGGGTAGTCTCTCAGAATATTGACTCTCCGACAAACCCGGTACGGTTCAGCTCGGTTATAGGATGACCAATTGGTTGTACGGTAGATTTTAGAGGCAGGCTTATTCATTTTGAAATTATATTGCTGAATAAGCTTTTGATGCTAGGTTTGTGCAACAAAGCCATTATAAGATGAAAGGAATAGTACGCTAAACTACTATTCCTTTCATTAAATTATTTTAAAAAACTAATTCGATGCCTGCACCATATTTCCAGCCTTTTTCAGAATCCGTAGCCTCTTGCATAGAAGTGGCTTTCTGTCCTTTTTCATATTGGTAAGCAACGTCAATAAAAGGTTTAATTCGCTTAGTAATTTCATATCGGGTTTTGATCCCCGTTTTTAGTTCTGATAAACCTGATTTTGCAGCATAGTCAGAATCATCACTAAATACTACATCTGCTTCGATGTAAGGTTGAGTAATAAGTTTTTGAGTTAAAATTAAATCACGTTCGAATTCAAAACTTGTTCCCCAAAAGTTATTCTCTCCTCCATAAAGATATGCTTGTGTCTCAAAGAAATAAGGGGCTAATCCTAATATACCGATAACACCATCAATCCGATTGTTGTTTGGGCTGTTTTTATCTTCACTATATCGAACACCTGTTTGCACATCCCAAAATGGGGCTACATTACGACTATAGAGTGCAGATATATCATAATTAATATCACTGCTTTCTGGCTTTGCTAGATTCGCTTCGATAAATATACGATTTTCATCTGTCCCAATCAAAGTTTCAAACTTCGTTCCTAGTGTACCCTTACCATCTTCATCAACTATCCATGCATTTTCAAGTTTTGTTGCTTGATAAATTTGTCCGCCATGTTCTTTAAGATGATCATCATGAGATGGGGCTGATCTCTTTCTTGCGGTCAGAATAATATTATCTCCCCCATTTGCATTTTCCATTGAATAATATTCTGGATACAATTCTTGGGGGCTATATCTTAAGCCACCAGATTCCTGTAATAAGACTCTCATACCATTTGTAATATTACTTTCTTGTTCCGAAGTGCTGCTATTAGCAAAAGTTAAGTTTGATATACTTATTAATGCAATTGATAAGACTGTTTTTGAGAAGAAATTCTTAGTGATTTGCATGTGGATTTACTCCCTTCTCACTTATTGGGGGCTGAGCAACAATATTTTTTGAAACACTATCTTTGTCTACTTGGGCCACAATTAGTTTATTCATCATTCCTGCGCTCATATGGTAAAGCAGGTGGCAATGAATAGCCCACTCACCTAATTCATCGGCTGTAAGCAGAGTAGTTATAGTTTTCCCTGGTGGAACAATTACAGTATGTTTATTTGGTATATTGCTTGGATCTTGACCATTTTCAAGCTGCATGAACATACCATGTAAGTGCATTGGGTGAGCCATCATACTGTCATTTATAAATTTCAATCTAATCCGTTCACCATATTTAACTTCTAATGGCTCCGTTTCATTGAATTTTTTACCATTGATTGTCCAGATATAACGCTCCATATTTCCGCCAAGTCGTACTTCAATTTCGCGTTCTGGAGCACGAGTATCTTGTTGTTGGTCAAGAGCTTGAAGATCACTATATTGCAAAGCTTTTTTACCTACAGGGGTTGAAGCATTTGCCCATCCAAATACAGTATCGTCATTTGTATTTGATGAGTTTTTAGGAGCGGTATTCATTGACATATCATGATTCATATCTTTCATAGAAGACATATCATGATTCATATCTTTCATAGAAGACATATCATGATTCATATCTTTCATAGAAGACATATCATGATTCATATCTTTCATAGAAGACATATCATGATTCATATCTTTCATAGAAGACATATCATGATTCATATCTTTCATAGATGACATGTCATGGCTCATCCCCATATCTTCCATAGTTAATAAAGCACGAGGGCGAGATTTAGGCATCTCAATTTGTTTGACTGCTGGGCTGCTTTCTTCATGTAATGTTCCCACTGAAAAACCGGTACGATCAATAGATTCAGCTTCAATTTGGTAAAGTGCTTGTTTTGGTTCCACAATTACGTCATAAGTTTCAGCAGTACCAATACGGAACTCATCTACAGGAACGGGCTTTACAGGTTGACCATCAGCACTGACTACAGTCATTTTTAGGTTTGGAATGCGTACATCAAAGAATGACATAGCGGAAGCATTAATAAAACGAAGGCGAACTTTTTCACCAGCTTTGAAGTTACCCGTCCAATTTTGCTGAGGTGTCTTGCCATTCATTAAAAATGTATAACCAGTCACATCGGACATATCTGTTTTCAGCATTCGCATCTGATTCCACATAGAACGGTCTTGCCAAGTCGCTTTTAGCCCATCACGTTTAACTTGTTTTAATACATCGAATACTGTTTCGCGGCGGTTCTGATAGTAGTCTGCTTCTTTTTTAATATTTTTCATAATTTGATCACTTGTCGAATTATGAAAATCAGAAAGCAAAACAACGTAATCTTTATCGGTTTTTTCAGCAGCTGTTAGTGGAGTTTTATCTTTAGGATAAATAACAAAAGCACCATATAAACCGTCTTGTTCTTGTCCTTTACTATGTGAATGATACCAATAAGTACCATTTTGGCGGACTTTAAACTTATATTCATAAGTTTTATTAGGGGCAATGCCATTAAATTTGTTAAATCCAGGTACACCATCCATAATTCCAGGTAATAATAAGCCATGCCAATGGATTGAAGAGTCCTGATTTTTTAACTTATTGTGAACACGGATAACGGCCTCATCACCTTCTTCAAATTCAAGAAGTGGTGCAACGAATTTACCATTTACAGTAATTCTCTCAACTGGTTTTCCTGTGATATTTACAGTTTGTTCAGCGATTGTTAAATCATATTCTTTAACTGCCGCCATTACCCAAGTTGATGAAAATAAACCAACTCCAATTAAGAGTATATGACTTAACTTTTTTGACATTCTATCTCACCTTTAGAAAGGTCAAGATTGAAGTAATAAAGCAAATATTTAGTATAAACTTTAATACTTCTTTCTCGCTATTTATAAAATTATTTATTGCTACTAGGCATATTCATCTTTGAATGATCCATTTTAGAATGGTCCATATTCATCATAGAATGATCCATTTTTGACATGTCAGATGAGTTAGGAGACTGATGTTGACTATGATCTTGCTGAGTCTTGTCATCTTTTTCCATTTTACAAGGTTTTGTACAAGGTTCCTGTGCTTTTACCGTTTTAGTGGCACTTGAGGTTGATACATCTTTTGCCCAAGATTGAGTACCAGCAATTAAAGTTCCAGCACACATTAAAATTGTTAGACTACGACGCACTACGGTTTTCATAAGTTTCTCTAAAAGTTAATTTCTTGCTACTACAATAAAGTGAAGCATTGAACATCTAAGTGACTTGAAAATGACATTTTTGTAATCTATCTCGATCAGATGTTTTATAACGTTATTATAGTTTTAATGAATGACTTAGGATTCGGAAATGAGAATACTATTAGTTGAAGATGAACAAAAAACTGGTGATTATCTCAAGCAAGGTTTATCCGAAGCTGGCTATATTACGGACTGGGTTACAGATGGGTTAACGGGTAAACATCAAGCTCTTTCTGAAGAGTATGACTTAATTATTTTAGACGTGATGTTACCTGGACTAAATGGTTGGAATATTATCAATGATATTCGTAGCAGCGGTAAAACAATGCCCATTCTGTTTTTAACAGCCAGAGATCAGATAGAAGATCGAGTAAAAGGTCTAGAGTTAGGCGCTGATGATTATTTAATAAAGCCTTTTGCTTTTGCAGAGCTTCTTGCTCGAATCAAAACTCTCCTTAGACGAGGGCAGCAAAGAGAAGATAGTAATATTATTAAGATTGCTGATTTAGAACTTGATTTGAGAAAACGTCGGGTAACGCGAGCAGGTCAACGCATTGATTTAACGGCTAAAGAATTTGCTCTTATGGAGCTTTTTATGCGTAGAAGAGGTGAAATTCTACCAAGAGCACTTATTGCATCTCAAATTTGGGATATGAACTTTGATAGTGATACAAATGTAGTTGAAGTCGCTATTAAACGATTAAGAAATAAAGTAGATAGTAATTTTACCCCTAAGTTAATTCAAAATATTAGAGGAATGGGGTATGTATTAGAGGTAGAAGATGAATAATAAATTATTCAAATCTATCAGTTTTCGGATCGGTATTATTTTCTCATTATCTACTATTTTCATTCTAATTATTATGGGCTTATTCATAAATAAATTGGTAATACATCATTTTGAGACTCAAGACCGTACCCAATTAGAAGGTAAAATCCAGCTGATTCAGAATCTTATCCAACAGAATCCTAAAAATTCTCCAGAACTTAATCTATATTTGAGAGACGCTTTAGTTGGACACCATGATCTTATGGTTCAAATAGAACGACCGACAGGTAAAGTTTTATTTAGTTCAGCACCTTCAACAATTAATACTCAACACTTAACCAAGTCTGCAAATAACTCTTGGATTAAATGGAAAATTCAGGATAAGACTTATCGTGGCATCATCTACAACACGGAGATGAATAAAAATAATGTAATACAATCTGTACGAATTATTGTGGGGATCGATACCTCAGAACATCTACATTTTTTAAATGATTTTAAGCGCCAACTTTTTTACATTGGTTTAGCTGGAACGATTTGTTTAATGTTTTTAGGCTGGTTTGCAACCTGGAGAGGTTTAAGACCCGTGCAAAAAATGGCTCAGGTCGCAGAAGGCATTTCTGCCCAACATCTTTCAGAACGTTTAGAAGTTGAGCACACACCAACAGAACTAAAATCATTAGCAATCGCCTTCAATGATATGCTGGACAGACTAGAATCAGCTTTAGAAAAACTTTCCGATTTTTCATCTGATTTAGCACATGAAATTAGAACACCGATTAATAACTTAATGACTCAAACTCAAGTATGTCTTGCACGTAACCGAGATATTAATATCTATCAAGAAGTACTATTTTCTAATTTAGAAGAATTTGAACGTTTGGCTCGAATGGTGTCCGATATGCTTTTCTTAGCAAAAGCAGAACATGGCTTAAATTTACAGAACTTACAGGATATTGACCTGGTTAAAGAAGTTACAGCTTTATTTGATTTCTATGATGCGCTAGCTGCCGAAAAAAATATGATACTTCAACAAACAGGATCTGGAAATGTCAAAGGTGATCCTGCTATGTTACGTCGCGCACTCAGCAATCTATTATCTAATGCAGTTAAATATGGAAACAAGAATTCTACAATACGCATAAAAATTCAACAGAATTTAGATAACACAATGTTTTCAATTGAAAATGAAGGTCCTGAGATTTCTCCTGAACAACTATCCAGATTATTTGATCGATTTTATCGAACAGATGCATCTAGACAAAGGATAGAGGAAGGAACGGGATTGGGATTAGCCATAACCAAATCTATTCTTGATATGCTTGGAGCAACTATTCAAGCAGAATCAAAAAATGGTCGAATAATATTTACTATTATTTTTCAAAGGTAAGTTTAAACTAAAGTGATGATTCTAATGGATTAGATTCATCACTTTGAGTGTGCCTAACTAACTAGATAGATTTAGGTAAATCGAAAAATTTAGCTAAACACTACCCCAAAGTAAATCAAATCCTCGCACTATCGTATCTATATAATATAGGACTTACGCAGTATTATTTATAGATTCTCTGTGGTAGCAGATGATTTTTATCGAGAATAAAGTCATCAATGAAGTTTTTGATCATTGGTCTAAATAATTTCTTCTGCCAACGATATACATTTTCAAAGATCCGCTCAAACTGGTTCTTTTGTATCTCGACGTAGGCCATCAAGGCTGAAAAAATATGATTCAAAATCAGTTTAGATCGTCTTACTTGAAACTTTTCAATATGACAAACCTGTTTAATCACTCGGTGATATTGTTCTATTTTCCAATGACTTGAATGTAATTCATGAAAACCCTCAAAGGACAATAAATCATCTTCATCTTGATGCACAATATAAAACCTCTGCTGTTCTTTTAACTGAGTCTTAAATAATTGTACAAAGCCAAAATCTTTGAGCCAGACCACTTGACCCTGATGGAAATTTGGCAATAAACGCAGTTGAAACCATTGTCCTTTTTCTGGGGAAACCTTACGGTTACAGTCGATACCAAACATAAATCGAATACCATATTTTCTTATGGTTTTTAGATTTCCAGTCGATGAATACCAACTATCACCTGTAATAAATTGAATCTTTGCACCCCAACTGAGTACTTCACTTAACATATCCATAAAGTAATCATTCTTGGTTTTACTTTCAGATTTGTCATAAATTCGGAAATTAATTGGAATATTTTGACCATTTTGATCTGTCGCATACAAGGTAATGAGATTAATACCCTTGACGGATCGGTGGTGTTTGCCTGACCAAAAATAGCTAACTAAGTCCATATGCTGACTATACGGTTTATCTAAAACAGTATCATCAATACTGACTATAAGTTTATTATTATCAATATGTTGAATTGCTTCTTGATATAGGTCGTGAGGTGTGTAGTCTTCACGCTCTAGAAAGCGATTTACACTATCATGCGAGATGTTATAAGTCTCGGCAAGTTGTGTGCAGCTAATAGAGTTCGGTTCTGTCATGAGAAAGCCCATATAAATGGGTAGAGTACAAGTTGCTGTAGAAGCATGTTTAATTCGTCTGATCACAGATACTTTATAAAGTATTTTAATACTTTTTTGAATTCGTCAATGCGTAAGTCCTATAATATTTAAATCATAGACTTTTACGTCGTAAACGAAGAGCATTTGTAATCACTGAAGCGGAACTAAAACTCATTGCTACAGCAGCGATCATTGGTGATAACAACCAACCAGTAAATGGATATAATATGCCAGCAGCGATCGGAATACCTAAAGCATTGTAAAGGAAAGCGAACATGAGGTTTTGTTTCATATTGCTAACTGTGGCTTCTGACAATGAACGAGCAATAGCAATTCCTCGTAAATCGCCTTTAACCAGAGTCACTTGAGCGCTATTCATAGCCACATCAGTGCCTGTACCCATTGCAATCCCTACATTAGCCATGGCTAAAGCTGGAGCATCATTGATACCGTCACCTGCCATTGCAACGATATAACCCTGTTGCTGTAATTGATTCACTAACTTCAATTTATCTGCGGGTTTGACTTCACCATGCACTTCATCAATTCCTAAACGAGCACCTACAGCGCGTGCAGTAGTTAGACCATCTCCCGTTGCCATAATAATACGTAAACCAGCTCGTTTAAGTTCTGAGACTGCTTCATACGTACTGACCTTGATTGGATCGGATACTGCTAATAATCCAGATAAGACACCATCAACGGCAAGATACATTACACTTGCACCTTCAGTACGTAATTGTTCAGCTTGAGGGATGAGTGATTGAACAGATATATCCAACTGCTCCATTAGAGCAGTGTTGCCTAAAGATAATTGATGGCCTGAAACCACACCCTGAACTCCAATTCCTGAACCGGATTCGAAATTTTCAGGTTGTTCCAATATTAAACCTTGTTCACGTGATGCACGAACAATAGCATCAGCTAATGGGTGTTCACTACCTTGGTCAAGACTAGCTGCTAAGCGCAAGACTTCAGATTTTTCCATGCCTGATAACGCCACTACTCGGTCAAATACAGGCCGACCCTCAGTTAAAGTACCAGTCTTATCAATGATTAATGTATCAATCTTATGAAAATTTTCAATTGCAGCTGCATCTCTAAATAATACCCCTTGGGTGGCTCCACGTCCTGTAGCAACCATAATAGACATTGGTGTCGCCAAGCCAAGTGCACAAGGGCAAGCAATAATAAGTACGGCTACTGCATTGATTAGGGCATAGACCCAACTTGGTTCTGGACCAAATATTCCCCAGACAAAGAAAGTCATTAACGCAATAAGCACTACGGCTATCACAAACCAACTAGCAACATGGTCAGCCATACGTTGCATAGGAGCTTTAGATCTTTGAGCTTGGGCCACCATTTGAACAATTTGCGACAACATCATAGAAGAGCCGATTCTCTCTGAACGCATGATCAATGAACCGTTAGTATTAAGAGTTGCACCGATGACTTTATCACCAAGGCGTTTAGTTACTGGTACTGGCTCACCTGTCAACATAGATTCATCAACTGCACTACTCCCCTCAGTAACGATTCCGTCTACTGGTACTTTTTCACCTGGACGAATACGCAGTAAATCTCCTACATGGACATTAATAATTTCAATATCTTCTTCTGAGCCATCCGCCTGAATTCGTCTAGCTGTCTTTGGTGCTAGACCGAGAAGTGATTTAATGGCAGCTGAAGTTTGTGAACGAGCTTTTAACTCCATTACTTGACCGAGAAGCGTTAGGGAAATAATGACAACCGCAGCTTCAAAATAAACAGCGACACGTCCCATAGAAACAAATGAATTCGGGAAAATTTCTGGTGTAACAGTAGCGACAACGCTATAAATAAAAGCAGCCCCTGTACCAAGACTGATCAGCGTCCACATATTAGGACTGTGATTTATAACAGATTGCCAGCCTCGTAAAAAAAATGGCCAGCCAGCCCAGAGCACTACTGGAATAGATAACACTAATTCGATCCAGCTCTGAACAGTCATATCAAATAGATTAAGTTGATGACCAAACATCGCTAAAAAAGTTACGATAATAGTGAGTGGTAGTGTCCACCAAAATCTTCGCTTGAAATCACGTAATTCAGGATTATCTTCCTCTTCTAGCTCTGGAAGTAGGGGTTCTAAAGCCATCCCACACTTTGGACAGTTTCCTGGATGGTCCTGTCTGATTTCTGGATGCATCGGGCACGTATAGAGGGTTCCATTATCTATATTTTTTTGATTAATAGGAACTAGAGAGCTGTTATTTGAAGAATGATGGTGTCCTATAGTTTTTTCTATATTTTTAGATTTTTCTAGGTTCAAAATATACAGCTTGGGATCTGAGATAAACTTGGACTGACATTTTTGACTACAAAAATAATATTTTTTTGCCTCATATTCATGATGATAAGTAGAATCCTGAGTAATGTTCATTCCACACACTGGATCCTTAAGTGCATTTTCATAGATTGGATCTTTTTGATTCATAATCATCCTCACTCATGTTTAGAGATACTTTCAGTTTGAGTAATTCATCATTTTTATAAAGAAACAGTTCAACTGATCAATTACTACTGTTTGATTTTTAAATGAGTTTAGCATCTGTTTTTTTTGTATTTTTCAAAATGACATAAATGTAATTTTGAAGTCATCACTATGTTTCTATGTTTGATTAATAATTGAAATATAACTGGAGGTGGCGAAGTCTTATTAAATATAGATTTTATAAAGTCATTTCTAATGAATTACCAGATCAAGAGGAAACATAAATGAAATTATTTCAAAACAAAATGACCGCTCTACGCAATGTGTTAGTAGGTATCACTATGATAGTCGCAACTACAAATACATTCGCTCATGTGGGTTTGTTGAGTGCAACTCCTGCGGTAAATTCATCTGTTCTTAGTCAGCCAAAGAATTTGACCCTTAATTTTGGTGCAGAAGTAATGTTGATGAATGTTAAGTTGTTAGATGCTCAACGAAAAGATATCCCACTAAAATATCAAGTTAGTCATGATTTAAAAAAATCATTCGATATTGCAGTTCCGAAACTTAAAAAAGGTAAATATACCGTTGTTTGGACAACAATGGGGAAAGATGGTCATAACATGAATGGTGAATATAACTTCACTATCCAATCATCAAAATAAAAATTAATAATTCCTCAACATGCCAGCAATTTGCTGGCATGTTGTTCTAGCATAGGGAACAATAATGATTTCTGAATATTGGATGTGGGCGACGTGGTTAACTAAGGTTTTTTTATACCTTAGTGTAGCTTTTGTTGTAGGTGGGTTCTTCTGTTATGTCTTACTTAGACAATATCTTGTAATCAAAGAATCTCTTCTTAAATATATTACAATTGGTGCTGGATTAGGTTTGATTTCTAGCACATTAGGTTTTTTTATTCTAAATGGTAGTTTTGCTAATTCAGGTCTTATAGGTATGTGGGATCTCACATATTTAAATATCCTGATTAATACTCCTACGGGACAAATACAAATTATTCGGTCTATCAGCTTTGCTCTTTTACTAATAATTATGTTGGTAAAACTGAGCCGTAGAAAGATGGAAGTTTCTATAACAGAAAGTACAATATTTATTATTTTATTGACTCCTATTCTCTTTAGTTTTTCTCAACTCGGTCATGTGGCTAATTTACCATTTTTTGCTCAAATCTTGTTATCTGTCCATGTTTTATTCATGTCTTTATGGATGGGATCATTGTACCCTTTATGGAAAATCAGTCGAAAAATAAGTGGTTTACCTTTAAAGGATCGTATGCATATATTTGGGCGTATTGCAGCCTTTATTGTGGCCATACTAATCGTGTGTGGTACAAGTATAGCTTTCCTTTTATTTAAAGATATTAATAGTTTAATAAATACTCCTTATGGCTTGGGATTTATTATTAAAATACTTTTTGTCATGAGTATTTTAATGTTGGCAGCTTTCAATAAGTGGTATTTTACCCCACGCTTACAAAATCCTAAATTCGCTAAAAATCTGAGTTATGCCATTTTATTTGAAATGTTCCTAGGCTTTTCAATTCTTTTAACGACTGGTTATATCACCACAGTAGTAGGTATTGAGTAATAATAGATAAGCTCAAGGATGAGTATCAAATTGTAGTAATACTCGAATTATATTTTGCACAAATATCAAAAATGTAATTTTAAAGTCACCTAAATGTACTCAATGAGTAATTAAAATAAAATTAATATAGTCAATTATGAAATTTATCATGAAACGTTCACCCTACTTTTTTGCAATAATAATGTTCAGTCTTTCAAACTTAACTAATGCTTCTATACACACATCTCCAAATCAAACTATTGATCATTATGGCACTGGGAATGATGGAGACAATACCTCTGGTTTATTACTCAAAAATCCGCCACCAACACTTTATTCAAATAGTATTTCTGAAATGGATTTAAATGCCGAAAGAATCGATCATTATGGCACTGGGAATGATGGAGACAATACTTCTAGTTTATTACTCAAGAATCCTCCACCAACAGTTTATTAAAATAGTATTTCTGAAATGGATTTAAATTCTGAAAGAATCGATCATTATGGTACTGGGAATGATGGAGACAATACTTCTGGATTAATATTAATGTAGCGGGTGCAAGAATCCTCCACCAACAGTTTATTAAAATAGTATTTCTGAAATGGATTTAAATTCTGAAAGAATCGATCATTATGGTACTGGGAATGATGGAGACAATACTTCTGGATTAATATTAATGTAGCGGGTGGCTTTGTTGCACAAACCTATCTGTAAAGGGTTTTTCAGCGATATAATTTTCAAATGAAGAAGCCTACACATAAAATCTACCGCACAACCAATTGGCCCGCATATAACCGAGCACTCATGAGTCGCGGAAATATTGCCATTTGGTTTGATCCTGCTACGCAATGGTATGCGCCATCAAAAGGCAAACAAGGGCGAAATCAAACCTACTCCGACGCAGCCATCCAATGCTGCTTAATGATTAAATTCTTATTTCGTCTGTCTTTACGTATGGTCACTGGCTTTGTGCAAAGTCTGATTAAACTTTGCGGATTAAATTGGATAGCTCCAGATTACACCACGCTTTGTAGAAGACAAAAGCATATTGATATTGTAATCAGCTACCAAAAAAGTAGCGATGGGCTGCATCTACTCATGGACTCTACAGGCATGAAGTTTCTAGGTGAGGGCGAATGGAAGCGCAAGAAACATGGACCTGAATATCGTCGCCAATGGCGTAAACTACATATTGGTATAGATGCCAAAACCCTGCAAATACGAGCAGTTCAGCTTACAACCAATAATGTCAGTGATTCACAGGTGCTTGGTGATTTACTTAATCAGATTCCACAAGATGAGCGGATTGACTCTGTTTATACCGATGGAGCTTATGACACCAAGCAATGCCGTCAGGTCATTGCAGATCGGCAAGGGCATGCGGTGATTCCACCTAGAAAAAATGAGAAACCATGGAAAGATACAAAGAGTAGCTCGCTAGAGCGAAATGAATTACTTCGAACAATTAAACGTTTAGGCAGGACACTATGGAAAAAATGGTCAGGCTATCATCGGCGAAGTTTGGTTGAAACTAAGATGCATTGCATCAAATTATTAGGAGATAAACTCAGTGCAAGGAGTTTTGATAGCCAAGTGAATGAGATCCATGCACGTGTAGCAGTCCTTAACAGATTTACGGAATTAGGTCGACCACTTACCCAAGTTACGCCTTAAATTTAGCTCAATTAGGGGCGCTTTGCATTTCAAATCTTTGTGCAACAAAGCCTAATGGTTGTTATACGAAGTCGACTTGTAATGCAATTTGCATTACAGTACTCTTAGCACATTAAATAACTGGGAGATATGATGGCTACTGTTAACTTCAGGGTCGATGAAGCCCTTAAAGAAAAATCCTATTCCATCCTTAAAGAACAAGGTATTGCACCTACAGATTTCTTTACTAGTATTCTTGAATATGTTGCTACGACTGGGAAACTACCTGTCAAAAAAGCTCTGCTTTCAGAAGAAGATGAAGAATTATTAGCTCTTGTCCGTAAGCGCATTAATGACCCTAAAGAGATGTTTGAGGAAGTCACATTAGATGACTTATAAGCTTTTACGTCACAAAGACTTTAAAGCAGAATGGGAAAAACTCCCTGTTGCTATACGAGATCAATTTAAGAAGAAACTAGCCAAAGTCATAGAGCAGCCACATATTCCAAAGAATATGCTTAGAGGGGATCTTGCAGGTTGCTATAAAATTAAATTATTAAAAGCTGGTGTCAGACTTGTCTATCAAGTTAAAGATGATCAGGTAGTTATCTTGCTCATCACAGTCGGGAAACGAGTTGATAGCATAGTTTATGACGAAGCTAAAAAGCGCATTAAAGACTAAAAATGGGAGCTTATAGCTCCCATTTTTGCATTCGTATAAGAGATTTATGTTAAATAAATAAGTAAAAGCCCCGAATCACGGGCTTTTTTGTAGAGTGTATTATCTTAATTTTAGAAAAATTTTAAATTTAAAATCCGAATAATTGGCCTATTTCTAATCTGCTGTAACCACGTTCTTTGAAAATCAAACAGCGTTGTCTAATTGTGAGCCTGAATACTTACCTAAGGAAATATCTGGGTAAGATAAGGGAGAGTGTGGAATTGTTAGCTTTTTAAACTGATTCTCTCAAACATTCGTCTTTTGTCTTATATCTAAATTTTTTACCTATAGGTAAAATAATTGTACTCATAACCTGCTAAGGATAGTGGGTAATAAGCGTCTAAGGACTAAGTATCAATTAGAGCCAAAATAGCTAATTTACATTGGAAAGTAAGTGATTAAGAGAAAACTAACAGCGCTTAATAAGCCTTATAGTTCCGAGAGAGACTATAAGGCTTTTTTATGAAATATAATTTTCTTTTATCAAAAAAATAAATATAACTATTAAAAAAACTTGATTATTTTTCTTTTTACTGTATATTTAACTCAACTAGAAAAAAAGTCTCGTTTCGGTAAATCTTCCTTAAGTATCGCAGTTTTAGTCATAATCCTTCGTTTTTTAGATTTTAAGTTTCATTCTTTATTATTTTCCAAGTTATAATCGGTCAATATAATGACTAAAAATTATTAAAAATCAGTAGGATATATTATGTCAAACTCAAATGTTGTTAAAGGTACTGTTAAGTGGTTCAACGAAACTAAAGGTTTTGGTTTCATCCAACAAGAATCAGGTCCAGACGTTTTTGCTCATTTCAGCGAAATCGCAAGTTCAGGTTTCAAAACCTTAATGGAAGGCCAGCAAGTTGAATTCAGTGTAGCTCAAGGTCAAAAAGGACCGAATGCTGTAAATATTGTTGCTATCTAAGTAATAATAGACAGTAATAAAAAGCACTCATGAGTGCTTTTTTTATACTTCAAAATTTGTTTTAAAAATTAAAATATTTCTAAAAAATAGGATGAAATTTGTTGAAATTAAGTAATTTAATTGCAAAATCTAAAAATGGTACTGAAATTATTGTTTCATTAATTCCTCTTCATAAAATGCAAAATACACGTCAAGGTTCAAAAAAAATCGAAGTAGGTAAAAGAGTCCTTCTTTCATCTGGAATCGAGGTTGATTTAAATTTGGATGGCCGTACATTTTACACTTCTTTAAATCAGCTATTTAAATTAAGTCATAAAGTTGCTTAGAGCCAACATCAACAAGTATTAAGAATTGGGGTAGATTTCTACCACTATAATTTTATTAATGGGATATATATGTTTAAACAGACTCTCAACGTAAAAGACCAGTTTGGGGTTAAACAAGCTATTCAAGCAACAGTAGATCATCATTTTGCCGATACGCAATCTCACTCAAATATAAGACATATCACCGTTGATGGAGAAGATATTCGACCTAGTTTTGAAATGTTTTTTCAAAGTACTGTAAGTGGAAAAATTTTTAAAATTTTATAGATAGTATTTTAAAACCAATACGATACGCATTGTAAGAAACGAGAGCTAATAGCTCTCAGGTCATCCCCCTAAAAATAATTGAGTTTAAAAGTAGAAAATACAAATATTCTCAAATGATCTCTATTTTTTGGAAAAACATATCAAGTTTGTTTATAAAAAAGCCGATATATTTCTGTTATTCACCAATTAAAATGTCTATGCGATAAACCATTTAAAATGTCCTATAAAAAATGAGCTGATTAATTATCATATTCGGCTCTTGTTATGAGCCGAATAAGTGCTATATTCAACTCATCTGAAATTTTAGATGAGCGATTGAAAATGCAGAAATGGATTTGGCAAGCAGAAAACTGGACAAATTTTACATGGCTAGATTCAGTTATCTTACCTAAAACCAGACAGATACATCAAAAAATAGGGATTATTCTGGGGCAAAGTCAGCATGATTTAGCAAAAGAGCAATTCACCCTAGATACTCTGCTTGCCAATATTGTTGCTTCATCTGCGATTGAAAACGAAACGATCAATGTTTTTTCACTACGATCATCTCTAGCTCAACGCTTAGGTGTCACACTTGAACAGCCTTATCCAAGCTCAGATCGATCAGAAGGTTTAGCCAATATCATGCTAGATGCGCTTAACGATGTTAAGCAACCATTGACTGTTAATCGTCTCATGCAGTGGCATCGTTGGCTTTTCAATGACCCAGATTGGACAATGCACCGTTTACGCATTGGTCAACTTAGGGGGGCAGAGCCTATGCAGGTCGTTTCAGGTCGATTGGACTATCCTAAAGTGCATTTTGAAGCACCGCCAAGACAAGGCTTAGAAGAACGCTTAAATGCCTTCATAGATTGGTTTAATCAAAGTCTAAATGATTCATTGCTTGATCCTCTGTTACGTGCAGGTATTACCCATTTATGGTTTGTTACCCTACATCCTTTTGATGATGGTAATGGACGTATTACACGTACACTTACAGACCTTTCTTTAGCTCAAATGGATGAACAGAGCATTCGTTTATATGCTATGTCTACTGCGATATTGAATAAACGTAAAAGTTACTATGAGATATTAGAACAAACTCAAAAAAATGATTCTGATATCACCGATTGGCTAGTTTGGTTTTTAGATACATTGAATGATAGCCTTGAAAAAACCTTAGTACAGATCAATCGGACATTATTTAAAAGCCAGTTTTGGCATAAATATTCAAATTTAGCCCTGAGTGAAGAACAGCGCAAAGTCCTCAATCGTTTATTAGACGGTGGGGAAAATGGCTTTGAACATGGTATTAGCGCGTCACAATATCAAAAAGTTACTAAAACAAGTAAGGCGACAGCTACTCGTCATTTATCTGACTTACTTGAGAAAGGTTGTATCGTCAAATTGGAAGGTGGGGGACGTAATACACGCTATCAGATCAATACTCAGTTATAGAAATTTAAGCCATAAAAAAAGCCCGACATGCTGTCGGGCTTTTTCATATCGGGTTGCTCGTCTTACTGATCTCGTGCTGCCCATTCCTTGCGCTATTTTCTTATTCTTGTTTTCTAGAAACATCCAGTTCCCTTATGTATTCATCATAGGGCTAATGCTTTGGATTACCAATCCGCAAAAACCTTAAATCTGTGTAAGTTTTAGCTTACAAAGTTGGCCTATTTTATCCCAAGAGTTGTCCGCAGAAATTGGGGATTATTTCTGAACTGTGACCCTTGAGAAATCAGGAAAAAATGCAAAAACGAATGTTTTTTGATCAACTTTATTGGCTAAAAGTTACAGTTTTGCTTAAAAAGAAACCGACTTGTTTCCAAGTCGGTTGAACGAGAACGTTCCAGAGGGTATGAATAACGATAAGATACTGATCTTAAAGTAATATTAAAAACACGTTTCGTATAAGAGATTTATGTTAAATCAGTTGGCTATAAATTTTCAAAAATATCCTTAGTTTAATATTTTAATAAGCAAGTAAAGGGTAAGATAGGATTGAAAATATTAAATTTCTGTAGGAAATTTAAATTAAAAGAAACGGGAGTTAATAGTATGAGTCAAGACCCTAAAAAATGTCCTGTTACCCACCTGACTACTGAAGCTGGTGCCCCTGTGGTCGACAATCAGAACAGTATGACGGCAGGTGCGCGTGGACCTTTACTTGCCCAGGATTTATGGCTGAATGAAAAACTGGCCAACTTTGTCCGTGAAGTGATTCCAGAGCGTCGTATGCATGCCAAAGGTTCAGGTGCTTTCGGTACCTTTACCGTGACCAATGATATTACCCAATATAGCCGCGCTAAAATTTTCTCTGAAGTCGGCAAAAAAACCGAAATGTTTGCGCGTTTCTCAACGGTGGCGGGTGAACGTGGTGCGGCCGATGCAGAACGTGATATTCGCGGTTTTGCCCTGAAATTCTATACTGAAGAAGGCAACTGGGATCTAGTTGGCAACAATACTCCGGTATTTTTCCTACGGGATGCCCGCAAGTTCCCTGACCTGAATAAAGCAGTCAAACGTGACCCGAAAACCAACAAGCGCAGTGCCACCAATAACTGGGATTTCTGGACATTATTGCCTGAAGCCTTGCATCAGGTGACCATTGTCATGTCGGATCGCGGTATTCCTGCTGGCTACCGTCATATGCATGGTTTTGGCAGCCATACCTTCAGTTTTATCAATGCCCAAAATGAACGCTTCTGGGTGAAATTCCATATGCGTACCCAGCAAGGCATCCAGAACCTGACCGATGCTGAAGCAGCAGACTTGATTGCCAAAGACCGTGAAAGCAGCCAGACCGACCTGTTTGATGCCATCGAACGTGGCGACTATCCAAAATGGAAAATGTACGTTCAAGTCATGCCAGAACTGGAAGCCGAAACAGTGCCTTATCATCCATTTGACCTGACCAAAGTCTGGCCGAAGGGCGATTATCCACTGATTGAAGTCGGTGAATTTGAGCTGAACCGCAATCCGGAAAACTATTTCCAGGATGTAGAACAGGCAGCCTTTGCACCTAGTAATCTTGTACCGGGCATCAGCTACTCACCGGACCGTATGTTACAGGCACGTTTAGTGAACTATGCCGACGCAGCGCGTTACCGTGTTGGTGTAAATCATTCACAGGTTCCGGTCAATGCTGCACGCTGCCCTGTAAACTCTAATCGTCGTGATGGTCAGGGCCGCATGGATGGCAACTATGGTTCATTGCCACATTATGAACCGAACAGTTTTAACCAGTGGCAGGAACAACCTCAGTTTAAAGAACCAGCATTAAAGATTACCGGTGATGCTGATTTCTGGGACTTCCGTGAAGATGACAATGATTACTTCAGCCAGCCACGTGCCCTGTTCAATTTGATGAATGATGAGCAGAAACAGGCCCTGTTTAATAACACGGCCGCAGCGATGGGTGATGCGCTAGATTTCATCAAATACCGTCATATCCGCAACTGTTATGCTTGCGATCCAGCTTATGGGCAAGGCGTTGCTAAGGCCTTAGGTATGACTGTAGCAGATGCTCAAGCGGCACGTGAAACAGATCCTGCTAAAGGTTTGCCAAGTTTTCTTTAATGTGGAAATTTGATTTAGATAGTTAATAAAAAAGCCCGACAGGATGTCGGGCTTTTTTATTAACTATTTTTTAGATTAAGCTTGTAAGTGTATATACAATGAGAATTAAAGTTTCTATTGGTCCTATTAAATAGCATTTTGCCACTTCTAGGTTCAATCCTAATCAAAATAGTGAGTAATTATGATCCCTTCTTATGAAAACCTTAAAGATTTTAAAGATGCTGGTGAAAAAATTTTAGAGTATTTACATAATCACTTAGGCTTTGCTTTATGGATGATTACTCGTACTGAAAGTAATGATTGGATAGTTTTGCAAGCTAAAGATCATGGATATGGAGTACAGGCAGGACAGGTCTTCAATTGGGCTGACTCATACTGCTCTAAGATGGTATTAGATAAAGGGCCACGCATAGCACCTGATTCGAAAAAGATTCCACTGTATGTAGAAGCAGGCATCAACAAACTGGTCGATATAAACGCCTATATTGGGCAACCTTTATTCAATGAGGATGGTTCTATTTTCGGCACATTATGTGCTATTGATCCATCAGTACAGCCTCAAAGCATAGAACAACATAGTGATCTATTAGAGCTATTAAGTTTATTACTTAGTCGAATTTTACAAAATGAACTTAAAATTAATGAACAAAAAAGAGTTAGTGAAAAGCTTGAAATGGATTCATTAACCGATCATTTAACGGGTGTTTTTAATCGTCGTGCTTGGGATACATTTTTGGATTTAGAGGAAGATCGATGTAAAACGTACGGACATCCAACCACAGTGATTATGATAGATTTAAATGACTTAAAAGCTATAAACGATAAATTTGGTCATTCGGCTGGAGACCAGATGATCCAAAAAACGGCCCAAATCTTAAAGAAAAATGTACGCTCCAATGATTTAGTCGCGCGTTTAGGAGGAGATGAGTTTGGCATTCTAAATATTGAAACGACTTTAGAAAATACTCAGAAATTGGTGAATCGGCTTTTAAAGTCCTTACAAAATGCTGGAATTAATGCTGCTCTTGGTGTTGCAGCACGTGAACCAAGTAAAAATTTACGAATGGCAGTAATTGAAGCAGATGAAAAAATGTATCAGCATAAACGTCAAATTAAAGTCATCATTTGATGATTCCATAGAACAGGATGTTTGAGGATCTAAAACAATAATCGTAAGTCAGACACTTGGATTGTGAAGCTAGACAGGAGTCTTGCTTGAGCAGTAAGCTCATTTGAAGTTTTTCTAAAATTAACATAATGGTTGTTATACGAAATTCTGTTATAAGCCCCATACATTCAAGTTTATTTCTTGCATGAATGTATCCTATAGGATACATTAATCTTATGTACTCAATATATATCACTGAAGTCTTTGATGACTGGTTTACTAAGTTAAAAGACCAGCAGGCAAAAAGACGTATACAAGTCCGAATTGATCGGGTTGAAGATGGAAACTTTGGAGATACTGAACCAGTCGGTGAAGGTGTCTCTGAATTACGTTTCTTCTTTGGACCTGGCTACAGGATCTATTACTGTAAGCAAGGGCAAAGGGTCGTTATTCTTTTAGCAGGCGGAGACAAGTCTACGCAAAGTAAAGATATAAAACTTGCCCTACAACTAGCACAAGATTTAGAGGAGGAGCTGTAAATGGCTATCAAACTTCGTAAATGGGACAGTGCTCAACATCTTAAAACAGAAGAAGATATGCAAGCTTACCTACAAGCCTGTATAGATGAATCTAATGGTGATGCGGCATTCATTGCAAAAGCTTTAGGTAATATTGCTAAAGCTAAAGGAATGGCTCAATTATCAAGAGATACAGGTTTAGGCCGAGAAAGTCTTTATAAAGCACTTTCTGGCGATGTAAATCCAAGCTTTGATACTGTTATTAAAGTGGTAAAAGCGCTGAATTTACGCTTAGCAATTTAAAAAAAACTAGTAAAAAAGGGAGCTTAAAGCTCCCTTTTTTAACTTCATATAACGTGTATTATGTTAATTTTAGGAAATCTTAGTCTTTAGCTAACATAATCTTCAGTTGATATTACTTGAGCATATGCAAATTCAAAAGCGGCCATTAATGTTGCATGGACATGACCAGCAGGTACTTTAACGCCATTAAATTCCAAGTCTAGTGTTGCACAAGCATCATGTATCACTTTTACCTTATAACCAAAATCAGAAGCAGCACGAACAGCAGCATCAACACACATATGCGTCATAGCACCAATCACGACTAACTCAGTCACTTGATTGCTATCTAAAATTTCTTTGAGATTCGTATTTAAGAACGCATTGATGTGATTTTTAATGATTACAGCTTCATCTTCTTGCGGCTTAACTGTGTCCTGAAATTCAATACTATTTGAGCTAGGTTCAAATATAGGAGATTCAGCATCAGCAATATGTTGCACATGAATCACTTGAGTACCCAGTTGACGGGCTTTCGCAATTACTTTCACTGCATTAGCAGCAGCTTGTTCAATATTTACCAATGGTAATTTACCTGTAGGTAGATATTCATTTTGTAAGTCGATACTAATAAAGCTGATTTTGACATATCTGTTCCTTTACTTAACTAATATTTGTTTTGTTCTGCTTATGATTTTAAAGAAGTGGATGTATTCCAGTTCTTTAAGTTACTTTAGAAAGAAAGCGTTTCACCATCGATAGGAATTAGTACTTTATCCTGGATTCCTTTGTCTTTTACATATTCTGCAAGCTGAGCACGTGTTACCGACATGTGGTTAATGGCATCCATGTGAACAGCAATAACTTTGGCATTTGGCGCTTTCTGAGTTGCTCGGTAAGTATCTTCTTTGCCCATAATAATGGATTCTTTAAAGCCATTAACCAAAGCGTTACCTGTATTTAATACAATCACATCCGGTTTAAAAGATTGAATTGCTTGATCAACGTCAGGACGCCAAATGGTATCACCAACCACATAAACTGTTTCATGGCCATTAGCTTCAAATACCATACCTATTGCTTCACCTAATCCAGCTTTGAGCTTAGGAATACGGTACATAGCATCAGTACCGTGTTGGCCACCAATTTTAGTGAGTTTAATGCCTTCAAACGTTGTTTGTGTTAATACACGAACATCTTTAAAACCGTGTGACTGGATGACTTTTTGGTCTTCTTTATTCTGTACAAACAAAGGCATATTTTTTGGAATAGTCGCTTGTGCTGCATCATCCCAATGATCTAAATGTGTATGGGTCACGATTACCGCATCTACACCTTCTAAAATCGTTTCAGGCTTGATGGGCAAATCGACTAATGGGTTACGTAAATAGCTACGATGAGTATCAGGAAAACCTTCATAGAAGCCTTTTTTCGCAAACATTGGGTCAATTAAAAAAGTTGTATCAGCATAGGTTACTTTAATCGTTGCATTGCGAATTTCTTGTATATACGTAACTTTAGACGTATCTCGCTGAACCACATTATCATTCGCAGATAAATGGACTGAGGCCATTGCTAGAGAGAGTGTAATAAGTGAACTACTTACAATTTTATTCATGTTCCAGATCCAATCATTTAGTCATACCTAGATCATGATAGAAAATATCAAACAAAAAAATTGTCCTGAAGGACAATCATCGAAACTATTGGGACAAAATGCTATATTTATTATTTTAGAGAGGTAGGTTTAATGGCTATACCAGTGATTGGATTGTTCGTCTATCCCAATATAAATCCATTTCACTTCTCTATCCCCTATATTATCTTCAATATCAAAATTGAAGATAAGCCCTTATTTGACCTTAAAATTTTTTCTATAGATGGTCAGCCTGTAAAAACAGAACAATCAATGATGATTATGCCTGATGGCGGGATTGAACTTATTAAAGAATCGGATTTTATTATTATTCCTGGGTGGGATGATTTTAATCACGAGCCTGAACAAGTACTTATTGATGCCCTAAATTGTGCATATCAGACTGGAATTAGACTTGTAGGGTTATGCTATGGAACTTATGCATTGGCATATGCTGGTTTACTTGACCATAAAAAAGCAGCTACACACTGGATGGCTGAACAAGATTTCTGTGTGCGATTTCCACAGGTTAAGCTTGATCATGATGCCTTGTATGTAGAAGACCAAAGGATCGTAACCTCTGCTGGAACAGGTGCAGCATTAGACTGCTGTTTATACTTGGTACGTGAAATCTATAATGCACAAATTGCGAATAAAGTCTCTAGAGTAATGGTAATTCCGCCTCACCGTGAAGGTGGACAAGCTCAGTTTATTGAACAACCAGTAGCAGAATCGAGTCAAGATGCACAAATTAACCTATTACTTGATTTTTTAAGAACGAATTTAGCTATACAACATAATATTGAAAGCCTAGCTGAACGGACACATATGACACGTAGGACGTTCACACGGCATTTTAAGAAAGCTACAGGTATGACCTTAGTCGATTGGCTGAATACTGAAAGAATCAGATTAAGTTGTGAACTCTTAGAAACGACAAACTTGTCTATCGAAAAGATAGCTGAGCTTTCAGGTTTTAATAATACTGTGTCATTTAGAAAGAATTTCCGTGAAAAATATGGCACCAGCCCTCAGGCATGGAGAAAAGCTTTTGGGATCATTAATGAGAATAATCCGCCCCATTTAACATAATGGCGGTTATACGACAGCATTTTGTTAGAACCCATTTAAAGTGTCTATATTCTCACCAATAAAAATGTCTGGTTTATGATGGTTTTTATCACCATGGACTGGATATAAAATATAGATGCTGATCACTATGTCTGACAAAGAAATTCAACGTCTTGCAGTTCTGCAAGACGTTCGAGATCATCGTATTACCCAAGTCCGTGCTGCTGAAATCCTGAATCTTTCCACCCGTCAAATTACCCGGTTATTGCAGAAGCTCAATCAAGATGGTGTTTCAGGCATGACGCATGCCAGTCGTGGTCAACCGGGCCATCATCGCCATGACGATTTATTAAAATCGCAATGTCTTTCCATTATTTCTGAACATCTGCTGGGCTTTGGACCTACCTTGGCGCATGAGAAGCTCAGCAGCATGTTTGACCTGAATATCCCGGTAGAAACGGTTCGGCGCTGGATGACTGCAAATGACCTTTGGATTCCGCGATCCAAACGTCTAAAACGCCCATACCAGCCACGCTATAACCGTGATTGCTTCGGTGAGCTGATCCAGATTGATGGCTCATATCATGACTGGTTTGAAGGAAGAGCCACCAAATGCTGTTTGCTGGTTTATATCGATGATGCTACCGGCAAGCTGTTGCATCTACGCTTTTGTGAGGCTGAAACGACCTTTGACTATATGCTTTCAACCCGAGCCTACATTGAGCAATACGGCAAGCCCTTGGCCTTTTATAGCGATAAACACTCGGTATTTAGAGTCAACCAGAAATCCAGGCAAGACAGCCAGATCACGCAATTTGGGCGGATTCTGAATGAGTTAAACATTGATATTATCTTCGCCAATTCACCCCAGGCCAAAGGTCGCGTAGAGCGAGCGAATAGAACCCTTCAGGACCGTTTGATCAAGGAGATGCGCCTGGAAGGCATCTGTTCGATTGCAGAAGCAAATGCCTGGTTGCCCTGCTTTATTGAGCAGTTCAATCAGAAGTTCGCCAAATGTGCGCGAAACTCAAAGAACCTGCATCGACCATTAACCGAATCTGATCTTGAACTGGATGATATTTTTACCTGGCAGGAACCGCGTAAGGTCACCAAGAACCTGACGATTACCTATGACAAATGTATTTATCTGCTTGAACCGACAGAGCTGAATCATAAGCTTGCTGGGCAATACGTTTCATTTCTGGAGTATCCGGATGGCACTGTGGCCCTCATGCATGAAGGACGAAAGCTCAACTACAGCATCTTCAATAAATTGGCTGGGCTGCAGCAAAATGAGATTGTTGAGAATAAACGGTTAGGTTCAGTCCTGGCGCATATCCAGCAACAACATGAAGAATTGGAGAAACAGAATAAACGTTCCCGTGCCAAGAAAAGTATGCCGAGCCGTAAAGCTCAGAAAGCTGTTATTGGACAAAGAAATTTAAATCCTGTGCTTGACTCTTGTGGTTAAAAACAGGACATTTTAAATGGTTTATCGCATAGACATTTTAATTGGTGAATAACACATTTGTATATTAATATAAATATCAATAACTTGAAAATTTCAACCTGATCACAAAACGCACAAAAATTGGCTTTTGTAATAAGTTGGTGAGTTTTTAAGCAAATCTGTAACATTTTGCCAAGAAAATCGATTAATAAATGATCAATTTGGCAATCAGTGCCCATTTCATGCGGATCCAGGTTGTGAAACTATCCCCAATTGCTGTGGATAAAATTTAGGCTATTTTGTAAGCCCTGGCTCATACCAATCTCGGCCCTTTGCTGCTATCCGCAATACTGGAAATTTCCTATCATGAAGACATAGAGAGCAGGATGCTCCAGATAAAAAGAATAAGATGAACAACAAGGAACGTGAGATCAGACAGGAGTCAGATCTAAGCGCCAAATATGGAAAAGCCCGACAGGATGTCGGGCTTTTTTATTGCCTATCCTTTCTCATTTGCAAAACAAACATAATGCCCCTAAAATATAGACTATAATCTATATTTTGGTTGTGGTATGTGGACAGTCATTACGACAGTTCTATTTAATCAGTGGCTTGAACAGCAAGATGAACCTACACAAGAGAAGGTCCTAGCTGCCCTGGTTGTTCTACAGCAGCAGGGACCGAGTTTAGGCCGTTCTTTAGTAGATACTGTGTATGAGTCTAAATTTACCAATATGTGAACCGTACCAGGTTTGTCGGAGAGTCAATATTCTGAGAGACTATCCCGATGACAAAATTAAAATATACCCCTGAAATCAGAGAAAGAGCGGTTCAATTACTAATTGAATCTGAAAAAGATTATCCTTCTACTTGGGCAGCAATCACAGCTATTGCTCCTAAAATCGGTTGTACTCCTGAAACACTACGTGTTTGGTATCAAAAATATTTAGATAAACAAAATCCAGTTAAAGTACAGCAGCTTTCAGACCAAGAACGTATCAAACAACTCGAACGCGAAAATAAAGAACTGCAACGCGCCAATGAGATTCTACGTAAAGCAGCCGCTTTTTTCGCCCAGGCGGAGCTCGACCGCCCACACAAATAATGGTGGATTTTATCCATAACAATAAAGATCGATATGGTGTTGAAGCGATTTGTAGAATTTTACCGATTGCAGCTTCGACCTATTATCGGGCTTTAGATCTCGTTGATAACCCAGAACATCGAGCGAAACGTGCTCTGCATGATTTACATCATGCAGAGCAAATCAAACGTATTTGGAAAGAAAGTTCAGGTCGATATGGTGTACGTAAAGTTTGGCAAAAATTGAAACGTGAGGGTTATGTTATTGCACGTTGTACAGTTGCTCGATTGATGCAAAAGCTAGGTATACAAGGTGTTTGGCGTGGTAAGAATAAACAAACTACTCGTAACCGAGATGACCAAAAACGGGCAGATGATTTAGTGAAACGTAATTTTAATGCTGATCATCCAAACCAACTATGGGTGGGTGACTTTACGTATATTCAAACTCATTCAGGCTGGGTATATACCGCATTTGTTATTGATGTGTTCTCACGAGCAATTGTTGGATGGAAAGTATCTACACGGATGAATACAGATATGGTGCTCGATGCATTGGAGCAAGCATTGCACGATCGAGGTATGCCTAAGAATGTGATTCATCATTCAGATAGAGGTGTTCAATATCTTTCTATTCGCTATACCAATCGTTTAGAAGCTGCAAATTTACGAGCATCAGTCGGTACAACTGGTGATTCATACGATAATGCTCTGGCTGAAACGGTGAATGGCTTATACAAAACAGAGGTGATTGAATATTTAAAAGCAGATTGGCAAGGTTTAGCAGATGTACAACTTGCGACACTAAACTGGGTAGATTGGTTCAATAAAAAGCGTGTACACAGTGCACTGGGTTATGTATCGCCTTTTGAGTTTGAAGCAATGTACTATGATAAGATTAACCCGTTAGGTCAGGTGGCCTAACTTAAATAAAAAAGTCTCCGACAAACCCGGTACGGTTCAATGAAAGAACTGCGTGTTCAACATCGCGGTAGACCCTTAAGAGCTTTCTTCGCATTTGATCCCTTACGACAGGCTATTGTTCTATGTATTGCTGATAAAGGCGGTAAAAAGCGTTTTTATAAAGACATGCTGGATATTGCAGATGAACAATACCAACTTCATCTCACTACCCAAGGAGATAAATCTAATGGCTAAGACTCTGCAAGAATTGTTAGCTAGCCGCTCTCCAAAGAGCCAAGCCCGTATTCAAAAAATGGCTGATGAATTACTGCTAGAAAATCAGCTTCATCTTATTCGTGAAGAACTCGAAATTTCTCAAAAAGAGCTTGCTGAAACTTTGGGAATAAAACAGCCATCGCTTTCAGCAATAGAAAATCGTGGCAATGATCTTAAGATTTCAACCATGAAAAAGTATGTTGAGGCAATGGGTGGGAAGCTCCGTATTGATGTAGAGCTTCCAACAGGAAAACATATAGGATTCAACGTTTAACAATAAAAATGGGAGCTTAGGCTCCCATTTTTAGATTCGTATAACGTTGAACCCAACGGTAAATATTCGTGTGATCAACATTCACACCCCGTTCGGCCAGCATTTCCTGCAGTTCACGATAGCTAATGCCATATTTACAATACCAGCGCACAGCCCAAAGAATGATTCCGCCCTGAAAATGCCGACCATGGAAAGGATTCATATGCTGCACCTTTAGCTAAAACAGTCTTCAGCTTACCATTCGTGGTTATTTGCAACAGTGCCGATTTTTTGAAAAAAGCATAGGTCTAGATAATCAAGCTAGATTTTTTAAAACTCCACATTGGTCAATTGTACATAAACCATCACAAGTACCTCTTAAATCAGATAGTTGTTCAATAAGCTTTTGTTGCTTGATTATATTTTCTCTGATAGCACTGACATGTAAGTCAATTAATTCATTCACATCTGAACAATTTTTCTCAGGTTTGTCTTTATAGGTAAGTAATTGACGAATTTCATTCAAACTCATATTTAAAGTTCGGCAATTCAAAATAAATTTAATTCGCTCAACATAGCCTACATCGTAAAGGCGGTAATTTCCTTCCGTTCTTTCCGGTTCCGGAATTAAACCTTCCTTTTCATAAAACCTAATTGTTAATACTGAACATGAGGTTAGAGGTGGATCAGGAAATTTGAACAACACTTATAAGTGATATTTTGCTCCCCAAATGATGTTATAAACATCAATATATGGAGTATTTTATGGCACGTAGACCAAGAAGAAATCATTCAAATGATTTTAAAGCTAAGGTAGCACTTGCTGCGATTAAAGCAGAAAAAACACTTGCTGAATTGAGTGCTGAATTTGATGTTCATCAAAACCAAATTATCGACTGGAAAAATCAACTGATTTCAGCTTCCTCGCAAGCTTTCGATCAATCAAAAGCTCCAACAGAACCACCCATCGATCTAAAAAAACTACATGCAAAAATCGGTGAGCAGGCATTAGAAATTGATTTTTTAGAAGGTGTGTTGAAGAAACTGGGCCGCTTCAACCACAAAAGTTAATCGATGACTCACTTCAGATTTCAGTATCTAAGCAAGCTCAGCTGCTGAAAGTCTCCCGTGGTTGTTATTACTATCGCCCAAAACCTGTGAGTGCATCAGATCTGAAGCTAATGCGGTGTATGGATGAGTTACATATGCAATACCCTTTTGCAGGTAGCCGGATGATGCGTGATTTGTTGAATCGTCAAGGACATCATATAGGACGACGTCATACACGTACTTTAATGAAGAAAATGGGCATTAATGCGTTATATTGCAAACCAAATTTAAGCCAGGCTAATCAAGCTCACCGCAAATATCCATATCTGCTCAAAGGATTGGCTATTCAGCGCAGTAATCAAGTGTGGTCTACGGATATAACGTATATCCCTATGGCAAAAGGCTTTGTTTATTTATGTGCTGTGATTGATTGGCATAGCCGCAAGGTACTTGCGCATAGAGTATCGATTAGTATGGAGGTTACATTTTGCATAGAAACATTAAATGAAGCTATTGAAAAATATGGTCGACCTGAAATATTTAATACAGACCAAGGCAGTCAGTTTACCAGTGATGCATTTATTGATGTATTGAAATCAAATGGCATTCAAATCAGTATGGATGGTAAAGGTCGATGGGTTGATAATGTGATGGTTGAACGATTATGGCGGAGCGTTAAATATGAAGAGGTGTATCTCAAAGCCTACAGCAATGTTTTGGATGCGAAGAAGCAATTAAACGCATATTTTGAATTTTATAATTTGAAACGACCTCATTCGAGTCTGGACAAAATGACTCCAGATGAGTTTTACTATGACCAGCTACCACAACAAAATAAGGTAGCTTAACTAGAGCAGAGTATCACTTATAAATAAGCTTTTAGTTGTTCAAACATGTGGGACCACCTCTGTTTTTTTAGAGAGTTCACCAATTTTTAAATGCATTGAGTTAGTATTTCCAAAGATTCTTGACTCTATAGTAACTATAGGGATTCTAATATTCAAAGTTTATAATTTTTTTAATGGGTATAATTATGAGTGGTTGTGGATGTAGTAAAGAAACACCATGCGAAGATAAGAAATCTCAACAAGAAAATCATCCATCAATTGCAGAAGCAAACAATTCAAAGAATTGTGATAATACGCTTAGCTGTTGTGGTGAAGAGGAAGAAAAAAAATCTTCATCTCCTTGCTGTAACACTTCAAACAGTTGTGAAGATACCGCTCAATCCTGTTGTGGTTCTGATCCCAAAGAAAATTTAAGCACTGAAGACGTTTTAAAAGATTCGCACTACATGAGTGAATACTTAGTTCCCAAAATGGATTGTTCTGCGGAAGAACAGATGGTTCGTATGGCGCTATCTTCAATTGATGGTGTTCAAAAACTCATCTTTGATTTACCTAACCGTTCTTTAAAGGTTCTACATAATCAAAAAGATGAAAATATAACCACCAAACTTGAAGCTTTGGGTTTTGGTGCAAAGCTTGTGAAGACTGAAACTTATATAAGCAATCAACAGGCTAAGCAAACAAGTACCTACACCATTCCTAAAATGGATTGCTCTGCTGAAGAGCAAATGGTCCGTATGGCTCTTGCAGATATTGAAGCAGTTAAAGGTCTTACTTTTGATCTTCCCAATCGAAAACTGAAAGTCTTCCATAATGAAGGGATTCAGCAAATTACGGCTAAACTCGAAGGACTGGGTTTTGGGGCGAAACTTGATGAAACACAGCTTTCTACAGGCGATATACCTAATGAACCTGATCCTGTGAGACAAGCTAAAGTACTTAAACTGTTATTAGGCATTAATGCTCTACTGTTCTTTATAGAATTCATCAGCGGAATTATTGCTGCGTCTACAGGATTGATTGCTGATTCTCTAGATATGTTTGCCGATGCAGCCGTTTATGGTATTGCGCTATATGCCGTCGGAAAAGCTGCGAAATATCAAGTGAAAGCAGCCCATTTCGCAGGTTGGATTCAGTTATTACTTGCTGTCATCGTGATTATTGATGTCATTAGACGATTCATGTTTGGAAGCGAGCCAGAATCAACGCTCATGATTGTTATTGGCCTGCTCGCACTTATAGCTAACGTGACATGCTTATATCTTATTTCTGGTCATCGAGAAGATGGCGCACATATGAAAGCCAGTTGGATTTTCTCGGCGAATGACGTTGTCGTAAATATGGGCGTTATATTTGCCGGTGTACTCGTGGCGTGGACGGGATCAGCTTATCCAGACTTAATCATTGGCATACTGGTTTCTTTATTCGTACTTAATGGTGCCCGAAAAATTTTGGCTTTGAAGTAAGGGCACTGTTGCAAATAACCACGAATGGTAAGCTGAAGACTGTTTTAGCTAAAGGTGCAGCATATGAATCCTTTCCATGGTCGGCATTTTCAGGGCGAAATCATTCTTTGGGCTGTGCGCTGGTATTGTAAATATGGCATTAGCTATCGTGAACTGCAGGAAATGCTGGCCGAACGGGGTGTGAATGTTGATCACACGACTATTTACCGTTGGGTTCAACGTTATGCTCCTGAAATAGAAAAACGTTTACGCTGGTATTGGCGTAATCCTACAGATCTGAGCTCGTGGCATATTGATGAAACCTATGTAAAAGTGAATGGACGATGGTCTTATCTGTATCGTGCAGTCGATCAACGTGGCGATACCATTGATTTTTATCTTTCTTCTAGACGTAATACCAAATAAGCATATTGTTTTCTTGGAAAAATTTTAAATAATGTGAAGAAGTGGCAAATTCCACAAGTGATCAACACGGATAAAGCACCCACATATGGACGTGCTTTATCACGGTTAAAACGGGAAGGTAAATGTCCACCAGACCTTGAGCACAGGCAGATTAAGTATAAAAATAACGTGATTGAATGTGATCATGGCAAGCTAAAGCGGATCATCAGGGCCACATTAGGATTCAAATCTATGAAGACTGCTTATGCCACAATTAAAGGTATTGAAGTCATGCGTGCACTACGTAAAGGACAAGCATCGTCATTTTGAACCGTACCGGGTTTGTCGGAGACCATTTTTCTTGAGAGAATGTCCCAATGACAAAACCAAAATATACTCCTGAAATCAGAGACAGAGCGGTTCAATTATTGATTGAATCCGAAAAAGATTATCCTTCTACTTGGGCTGCAATCACAGCAATTGCACCCAAGATTGGCTGTACTCCTGAAACACTACGTTCCTGGCATCAGAAGCATTTAAATCAACGGAATCCAATCAAAGTACAGCAGCTTTCAGACCAAGAACGCATTAAACAACTTGAACGCGAAAATAAAGAACTGCAACGAGCCAATGAAATTCTACGCAAAGCAGCCGCTTTTTTCGCCCAGGCGGAGCTCGACCGCCCACACAAATAATGGTGGATTTTATCCATAATAATAAAGAGCTGTACGGAGTCGAGGCGATTTGTAGAATTTTACCGATCGCACCTTCAACCTATTACCGAACTTTAGATCTCGCGGACAATCCAGAGCATCGAGCGAAACGAGATTTACATGACTTGCATCATGCTGAACAAATTAAACGAATTTGGAAGGAAAGTTCAGGTCGATATGGTGTACGTAAAGTCTGGCAAAAATTAAAACGTGAGGGTTATGTTATTGCACGTTGTACAGTTGCTCGATTGATGCAAAAGCTAGGTATACAAGGTGTTTGGCGTGGTAAGAATAAACAAACCACCCGTAACCGAGATGACCAAAAACGGGCAGATGATTTAGTGAAACGTAATTTTAATGCTGATCATCCAAACCAACTATGGGTGGGTGACTTTAGTGTGCCGCAGCAAGCGGCGTAAGAGATGAGGGTATGGCCCCTCGCTATCGGCTTGCAGGAGCAGGTAGCAAACCACCATAAGCGGCTTGGATCAAAAGTCCCGGTCGTGAGCGTTATGGAAAAGGCATCGTAGAGATGTCAGGTAAGAATTAGGAAGGCGAACAACAGTGAACTGCCGTTCAAGTGTCGAAAGTACTCAAATGACATCAAAACCGGGGATGGAAGTTACCCCGCGATTAGTTTGGCCGTTACCTGCTTACGGGCCATTCGGTGTCCGGCGTAGAGGCAGCGCGATCCTAATTCAGGCTCTTACGTTGAACTGCGGGAACCTTCGGTGGCGATGTCAAGCGAAAGGCACAAGCTCAAAAGGCAAGGCTGATAATAGCAATGCGTCACCAAGGGGCGGAGCAACTCGTAGTAGTGTTGAAGTTACTGTAATGGTAATGGAGCGAAGGGGTTGCATTATCCAGGTCTACGGATTTGTCAACTGTGCAAGCAGGAGGAGCAAAACTTTATGACCAAACCATTTAATATTCCTAAAGCGTTAATCTGGGAGGCATTTAAAAAAGTCAAAGAGAATGGTGGCGCTCCAGGCGTTGATCATGAATCTATTGAGCAATTCGAAAAGCATTTAAAGAACAACCTATACAAACTATGGAATCGACTTTGTTCTGGCAGTTATTTTCCACCGCCAGTTAAGGCTGTTCCGATTCCAAAGAAGTCAGGTGGCGTGCGTATACTAGGTATTCCAACAGTTGCAGATCGAGTCGCGCAAACAGCAGTTAAGCTCTTATTAGAGCCGAAAATTGATCCATTATTTCATCCAAACTCATATGGATATCGTCCGGGGCGTTCTGCCCATGATGCAATTGCGATAGTGAGGAGACGAAGTTGGGATTATGACTGGGTTGTGGAATTTGATATCAAAGGTCTCTTTGATAACATCGACCATGATTTACTCATGCGTGCACTCAAGAAACACTGTGAAATTCCATGGATTCTTTTATATGTGCAACGTTGGTTAAAAGCACCAATGCAACACATAAATGGCCATCTTTTAGAAAGGAATCGCGGCACACCACAAGGTGGTGTTGTGAGTCCTTTATTGGCGAATTTATTTATGCATTATGCTTTTGATATGTGGATTACGAAACATCTTCAAAGTGTACGGTTCTGCCGTTATGCAGATGATGGCGTAATTCATTGTCGGAGTTTATCTCAAGCCAAACTTGTTTTACAAAAGATCGATGCACGATTTCGTGAATGTGGTCTCGAATTGCATCCAGACAAGACAAAGATTGTTTATTGCCAAGATATTAATCGTCGTAAAGCATATCCCGATGTTCAATTTACTTTTCTCGGGTACACGTTTAGGCCCCGTAAGGCTGTGGACAAGTATAAAAGAGTTTATGTAAATTTCTCTCCTGCAGTCAGTCGTGATGCACTTAAAGCAATGCGACAGACTATTCGGAAATGGCATCTACATCTGATGTGTAATCGCGAATTAAGTGATTTATCTGCAATATTCAATCCAATTCTTCAAGGTTGGCAGCAATACTATGGTCGATTCCATGGTTCAGCAATGTCAGCGATCTGGCAACACATGAATGCTTATCTTATACGCTGGATGAGGCGTAAGTATAAAAACTTGGCCCGTCATAAAAGACGGGCTAGATATGCCTTAGGGCGACTTGCGCGTGATTTTCCAAATGCCTTTGTGCACTGGAAAATGGGATGTTTACCATCGGTTGGATAATGGGAGCCGGATGAGCTGAGAGGTTCATGTCCGGTTCTGCGAGGGGCTAAGGGTGAAATTCCCTTGGTCTACTCACCCGTATATTCAAACCAATTCAGGCTGGGTCTATACCGCATTTATTATTGATGTGTTCTCACGAGCAATTGTTGGATGGAAAGTATCAACACGGATGAATACCGACATGGTGCTCGCTGCACTTGAGCAGGCATTGCATGATCGAGGAATGCCAAATAACGTGATTCATCATAGTGACAGAGGCGTACAGTATCTTTCCATTCGCTATACCAACCGTTTAGAAGCAGCGAATTTACGAGCATCAGTCGGCACTACGGGGGATTCATACGATAATGCATTGGCTGAAACAGTGAATGGGTTGTACAAAACAGAGGTGATTGAATATTTAAAAGCAGATTGGCGTGGTTTGGGTGATATACAACTTGCCACATTAAATTTGGTAGATTGGTTCAATAAAGAACGTATACATAGTTCACTAGGTTATGTATCACCTTTTGATTTTGAAGCGATGTACTATGATAAAATTAACCCGTTAGGTCAGGTGGCCTAACTTAAACAAAAAGTCTCCGACAAACCCGGTACGGTTCATTTTATATACTCTAGGACTTACGCACTATCATTTATAGATTCTCTGGGCTTTGTTGCACAAAGATTTGAAAGGCAAAGTACCCCTAATTGAGCCAAATTTCCTGATCCACCTCTCTTTTAGAAAAACGTATCTGCCGATACATTAAACCGCTCAGACAATGCCTTAATATGACGAATATTCAGTTGGCGTTTACCACTTAAAATCTCAGAAATCACTGATGGTGTTGCAACCTCTGTTAAGTCAGACTGACCTAAACCATGTTGTTCCATCAAAAAAGCCAAAGCAGCACGACCGTCCCCTTTAGGCATAGGAAGATGCTCATTTTCATAATCAGAAACCAAATCACCAAGCTGATGAGTAAGCCCCATTAAAGGATGGGACTCGTCATCACCAACAGTATCTAAAAGTTCATCTAAAGCTTCAACAAGTGTATGAAAGTCGTCTTCATTTTCTGGCTTGCTGAGCAATGGTGCAACGTAGTGCCAGTGGTCTACGGCCTGTTTAATCATCGCGTTCATACTAACCTTCCTTCCAATGACCTTTGTCATATTCTTTATGGTACAAGACATCACGGATATACACACGTTTTGCTTGATACATCACGACTGCAATAAGTCGGATCTTGTTCCAGCCAATATCGAATACATGGAACTTTCCAACTTTATCGACCTCTGGAAAGAGATGTTTCATCTCAGCAAAATCTTTCGGATCGTTTGCCTTTATGGTTCGATACCAACCATCTAATGCCGTTTCAGCCTGTGGCCACTTTTGCATTGCTTCTATAATTCGAGTGTGGGTGATCACATGCATAACATTTTATCGCATTTTGCAATATTGAATGGCTAGGATGAATAAAGCGCCACACGGAGCTTTATTCATTATCAAAATGCACTTAATCTGATGATCTTAAAAAATAAACCTTTTAGCATTTCATGCGCAATAAGGCTGATACCATTAGCACAACAAAAATGAGTTCCACTCTAGTTAACATCTTAGTTCCATTTACTTTTCACTTAATTTATATAGCCGTTAAGTCGCAGCATCAATGACATAACATGACATGGAAAATAATCAAAAAAGATAGAATCTAGATTTTTGTTACATTTACTATCCGCATACTTTAACAGCAGCTTTGAGTGTTTCACTTAACCTTTAAATTTTTTTTAAAATTAAATATATTTACATATACGTTCTAAAATTTGATAGAATTTATTAAAACTTTAGATTCTAAGTGTAAATAATGAGAAGCGCTAATATTCGACGTGATGGCTACTTAAAATTTCTGAATACATGGCAAGACCGTGATGTCATTAAAGTACTTTCAGGTGTGCGTCGCTCTGGAAAATCCACCTTATTGGCGATGTTTCAACAAGACCTAAAAGCACAGGGTGTACAAGCCGAAAACATCATTGCCATCAACTTCGAATTTATGGAATTTGAAGAACTCACCGATTACCGTAAACTACATGATTATGTATTGTCCAAAGTTGATAAAAGTAAAAAAAACTATGTTTTTTTAGATGAAATACAACATGTTACAAATTTTGAGAAAGTAGTCGACTCCTTATATGTTCGGGATTATATCGATTTATATATTACAGGCTCAAATGCATTCTTTCTAAGTGGAGAACTTGCGACTTTACTTACAGGACGCTATATCGAGCAACATGTTCTACCTCTGTCATTCCAAGAATTTAAACAGTGGCATATTGAAAATAATCCGATCATCCAACAATTATCCAATCGTGATTTGTATGCCATGTATACGCGCAGTAGTTTCCCTTATACGCTTGCCATGACTAGCCAGCAGGAAACTTATGATTACTTGCAAGCGGTCTATGCCAGTGTAATGTTTAAAGATGTTATTCCCCGTTTGAATACTGCCGATATTAACTCTCTCGAGCGTGTCGCAAGATATTTGGCAAGCGTGACAGGCTCACCTATTTCCATCAATAAAATTAAAAATACCTTTGTTTCAAGTGGGGTTAAAATTTCATTTGAAACAGTAAAACGCTATATTCAGGGCTTACAGGACAGTTTGTTATTTTATAGTGCCGCACAATTTAAAGTACGCGGGCGTGAGTTATTACAATCCTCTGAAAAATACTATTTAGTTGATGTCGGATTGCGCCGGATTATGTTGCCTGATGCTAATGCTGATCAAGGTCATATCTTAGAAAATGTGATTTATCTTGAGCTTGTCAGACGAGGTTATACCGTCTATGTAGGGCGTGTTGATGAATATGAAATTGATTTTGTTGCTGTCGATACTTTACAGAATTTAACTTATTATCAAGTGGCATTAGAAACGCTCAATGAAGAGACACTCAGCCGAGAGTTACGTCCATTACAGAAAATTTCTGATTCGTATCCCAAATATTTACTTACCTTAGACACGATAGGGACTGAAGCAAATTATAATGGTATTGTAAAAATGAGTGCTCTCGATTGGTTGCTATCTGAAAATAAGTAAAGTTGAGGATAGACATGGATACTCTTATTTATTAAGGCTCTAGACTAGCAGAATAGATATGTTAGTCTAGAATCATGATAGAAAACAGTAAATTAAGTCACTATAAGATTTAAAAAATTATTCAGTGCTTTTGCATTGATATTCCTGCTTCTAAAACAGCCTTATTGCTTAACTTGAACCGTAATACCATCAACTATTGGTACATGCTTTTTAGAAAAGCAATCTACGATCATCAAACAGATTTAAGAGCAAAGTTTGTAGGTTCTATTGAAATTGATGAGAGCTATTTTAGGGCAAAAAGACAACGTGGTTTTCATGGGAAGTTGAAGCGAGGTCGAGGTACTTTAAAACAACCTGTATTTGGAATATTTGAAAGGAATGGTCGAGTTTATACAGAAATAGTCCCTGATTGTAAAAAGACTACATTACAACAAGTTATCTTAGGTAAAGTTGCACTTGAAAGTGTAATTTATAGTGATGGTTGGCGTGGATACAATGGTTTGGTAGATGTTGGTTACTCAAAGCATTTTAGAGTAAATCATGGAGTGAATGAATGAACCGTACCGGGTTTGTCGGAGAGTCAATATTCTGAGAGACTACCCCGATGACAAAATTAAAATATACCCCTGAAATCAGAGAAAGAGCGGTTCAATTATTGATTGAATCTGAAAAAGATTATCCTTCTACTTGGGCTGCAATCACAGCAATTGCGCCTAAGATTGGTTGTACTCCTGAAACACTTCGTGCCTGGCATCAAAAGCATTTAGATCAGCAAAATCCTATTAAAGTACAACAGATATCTGATCAAGAAAAAATGAAGCAAATGGAACGTGAAATTAAAGAATTAAAGCGTGCCAATGAGATTCTACGTAAAGCAGCCGCTTTTTTCGCCCAGGCGGAGCTCGACCGCCCACACAAATAATGGTGGATTTCATCCATAACAATAAAGACTTATATGGTGTTGATGCGATTTGTAGGATTTTACCGATCGCAGCTTCAACCTATTACCGAACTTTAGATCTCGCTGACAATCCAGAACATCGAGCGAAACGAGATCTACATGATGAGCATCATGCTGAACAAATTCAACGAATTTGGAAAGAAAGTTCAGGTCGATATGGTGTGCGTAAGGTCTGGCAACAATTGAAACGTGAAGGTTATGTTATCGCACGTTGTACAGTTGCTCGATTGATGCAGAAGCTAGGTATACAAGGTGTTTGGCGAGGTAAGAACAAACAAACCACCCGTAGCCGAGATGATCAAAAAAGAGCAGATGATTTAGTGAAACGTAATTTTACTGCTGATCATCCTGACCAACTGTGGGTGAGTGACTTTACGTATATTCAAACAAATTCAGGCTGGGTCTATACCGCCTTTATTATTGATGTGTTCTCACGAGCAATTGTTGGATGGAAGGTATCGACACGCATGAATACAGATATGGTGCTCGATGCATTGGAGCAAGCATTGCTTGATCGAGGTATGCCTAAGAATGTGATTCATCATTCTGACAGAGGTGTTCAATATCTTTCTATTCGCTATACCAATCGTTTAGAAGCTGCAAATTTACGAGCATCAGTCGGTACAACTGGTGATTCATACGATAATGCTCTGGCTGAAACGGTGAATGGCTTATACAAAACAGAGGTGATTGAATATTTAAAAGCAGATTGGCAAGGTTTAGCAGATGTACAACTTGCGACACTAAACTGGGTAGATTGGTTCAACAAAAAGCGTGTACACAGTGCACTGGGTTATGTATCGCCTTTTGAGTTTGAAGCAATGTACTATGATAAGATTAACCCGTTAGGTCAGGTGGCCTAACTTAAATAAAAAGTCTCCGACAAACCCGGTACGGTTCAGAATTTGCTAGAGGACAATGTCATATAAATGGAATAGAATCATTCTGGAGCTTTTGTAAAAGAAGGCTAGCAAAGTTCAACGGTATATCAAAAGAGTATTTTGATTATCATCTTAAAGAAACAGAATGGCGTTGGATGAGGGAGCCTAATGAGCTAGCAACAGAGTTGTGGGACCTCATTAGGTAAAACTAAGTGCAAATCTGCTAGTCTAGAGCCTTGCAAAATAAGGCATCGAATAAGGCGTGGTTTTAGAAGAAGTTGTAATTTCTCCAAAAAGCTTGAAAACCATTTTAAAGCCTTCGACTTAACCTTCTTTTACATCAATAATGGCTTCATTTAATGTCAGCATACTTTTTAAAACACCACCGGATTTTTTTCTACTCTTTTTTATATCTAACTCAGGTTAGTGTAATTAGCTGCTTATTTATCTCATCTTACATATTAAGTAGAGATGGGACTTAAGATGGTTACTAAAATAAAAATACTAATAACAATAAATATATAAAACAGTATATTACAATTTTATATGATGCGTAGCCTACGCATCATATATTAAGCGTACTATTTTGATATAATTGATACAATCAATCCTCTGAGAGGTTTCATTTAAATTTCATGAGTCTTACAGAAATTAAGGTTCGCCAAGCGCATTGCAAGGAAAAAACTTGTTTTTTATCTGATGAAGATGGACTTAGCCTGAAGATTGAGCCGAATGGAAGAAAATCTTGGTGTTATCGCTATACAGATCCACAAATAAAAAAACGTCGCCGCATTCAGTTAGGACTTTATCCTGATTTATCACTGAAAAAGGCACGGCAAGTCAGAGATGATTTTAAAGACAATAATTTTAGTTTTGAAAAAGATACTATTTCTAATGTAATTACTTTTCGTAAAGTAGGGGAGGAATGGCTACAGTTCAAACTTAAGAATGCATTTAATGATTTACCCCGCTGCGGTGTACTACAGTTAGCAGAAAGATGTTTACAGCATGATATTTACCCAGACCTTCAGGATTTACCTTTTGAAAACGTCAAGCGCTATGACTTGGTTTCAGTAATAAAAAAAATAGAGGCGCGCCAAGTAAAAGAACCAGTCAAAAAAGCTTGTAGCTATTTGAACCAAATTTATGATTACGCTGTAGCGATGGGTTATTGTGAATACAATATCGCTCATGGTTTAAATAAAATTTTAATCAACAGTAAAATTAAGAAGAACTATCCGTATTTAAAAGCGGAGGAAATATCCGAATTTAAGAATAACTTACAAAAATTGGATGCCCATCCCATTATTAAAAAAGCACTAATGTTCAAATTATATACTGGAGTGCGAGGGGCTGAATTGTTATTGGCTGAGCCTCATCATTTTGATTTAAATGCAAAAATATGGAAAATTCCTGCCTTGCATATTAAACAATTTCGACGTAAAGTCATTTTAGGCCATGAGATTCCAGACTTTTTAGTACCACTTTCAGATCAGGCTTTAGAGATTTTAAAAGACGTCATGCAATGGTCATACGGTGAAAAATATATTTTTGCAAGCCCTCGGAAACACAATCAACCGATTCATTTCAATACATTAAATATGGCTATTCGTAAGATGGGCTATGGCAAACATCAATTATCCTCTCATGGACTACGTTCCACTTTTAGTACCATTTTGAATGACTCAGGTTTATTTCAAGATAATTGGATTGAGGCACAACTTTCACATATTGATAAGAACCGTACCCGTGCCAGTTATAATCATGCTGATTACTTAGTTCAACGGACTGAAATGATGCAGTGGTGGGGTGATTATTTAAGTAATGGCTAGGTGAGTATCATACTTTTATATAGAAAAACTCTCTGTACACGACAAAAATAGTGAACCGTACCCGGTTTGTCTGAGACTTTTTATTTAAGTTAGGCCACCTGAACTAATCGTTTATTCACACCTCGTTTTAGCCAATCATAAAAGCGTGAAACTGATACATGAAGTAATCGTGCCATCAAAATAATCGGAAATAAGTGTTTTGGGATTTCACATAGGCGTACCTTACTGACTTTATTTGGCAAAGTACGCTACTGCCTTTTTTAGAAATTCACGTTCCATTTCACCATTTCAGCGGATTTAAGCTGCTGTTTAAGTTGCTTATTTTCTTCGAGCAAAGCGTTTAGATCAGATGAATACTATTTAGTACCAGCTAAAGTCCCTGCCTTTGCCTTATTATTCTAATGCGAAAGGGTCTGCATGGAAATGCCGAGTTCTCTAGCTGTTTTTAGATACATTGCCTTGAATGGCTTCTATTGCTTTGATGGTTTCAGCTTTAAATTCTGCCGTATACGTCTTGTGTTTCTTGCTCATGGTAAACTCCTGATGAGTATGTATGGTTTACCAAGTTAAAACCTCCTGTTTTTTCAGCACACATCAGTCATTAAAAGGATGAATATACCCATCGAAAATTAAGAATAATCGGGAGACGTAGTGATAGTGTCTAGGATCAAGTCAGGCAATAATGCCACCCCCATGCCTTGTCGTACATAGTATAAAATAGCTTGTACATCGTTGATAGAAAAGTATAGCTCCCAATGCGGGCTCTATGATTGCAGATTGGGTTGCTACGAAATTCCATGGAGTGATTGCCTAACTTTAAGCAAGATTTCTTTTTCTTAGTTTCCTTTTTGTCCAGATTAAGCCTATAAATTCTGGACTTTTTTTATTATGTAACCTGAATCCTATTTTAAGCCAATGTTTCTATACCTCGATGGAGTACCATCCACCATACAGTCAGTGTGGAATTTCGTAAATATTAGTTAAACGTCAGCGGATTATGATCTTATTCAGAATTATCAGACTATCCGGTAATCCCCCCTGAAAATAATTTTTAAAAACAACTTAGGCTAATTGATAAACACTATCTGGAAAGATTAAAAGAAAATATTTTTTAATTTCTGCTAATTCGTTTAAGGTAGGTTCCCTTTCAAGAAGTTGAAATGTCCAAATAAGTACAGCCTGATGATTATCATAGCAAGTATTTACTCCAAGAAAATTAGCCATTCCGTAACTTCTATTGATGTTCATTTCTTTAATTAATTGATTTCCTAAGTCACGAGCTTGCTGGCTGATCAATAATTCATTTGGCAACATGGCGGTCATCTCCACAAAATAATCTAATACAGCTTCAATCCTTACATTTAAAAAGTTATAATTTAGTTGAAATAGATGAATTATGCTTTCTATAAGTTGTAATGATCTGCTGTAGGTTAACTATAGCAGGGTATTACTCAGTCAACAACTTAAAATAACTCTTAGTAGGTTATTTTTTTGTAAATTAATTGATATATGATTACTTGCAAGTTATCCAGCCTCATGGGCGATCGAAAAATTTTAAAATTAAGTGATGTAGTACGTGCGACAGGCATCAATCGCAATACGCTCACGAGTATGTATTATGATCGTGCTGTACGTATTGAATTGCCAGTCGCCGATAAGTTATGTAAATACTTTAACTGTACGATGAATGATTTGTTTGAGTTTAAGGAAGATGTTGAAGAAAAAGATTAACCAATACTTCGTTTGATAAGTTTTCGCTACAGGTCTGATACTGAATTTTATAAAATTTCATGGAAAACAAATATTTACTTTATTATTTATATAAAGGAATCAATCGAATGATAGGGGTATTTTTCTTATAACTTAGTTGAGAACAGGGGATAATGACCCACAATAGCTGTAACTATTGTGGGTTTGTTCCATGTAATGCAATTTGCCGTACACGGAATTTAAAATGACTTCACTGCAATTCTCATCTTACGTTGCGATTGTACTTATTGCAAGATTTTGAGTATTTTTACATGATTTTCTATTTAACGATTTAAATTTATTCTTTTTACAATTTTTACAATTTTAAGTACTTGATCTTGAAGTTATAATGTTTGAGATCGAACGTTCAATGGTAATACCCCCATTTTTAATTGAATTAATGGGTAGAAAATCTAAAGCCCTTGTTATTGTTTAAAAATAGGTGGACAACCATTTACCTACATATGAGGTCGTTCATGATTATAAAAGTACTGCCAGTTAGTTGTATAGTTCTGCACCTCGCTCAGATCTCGAAATAAATATTGATTTAAACACTCATAACGTACTGTACTATTAAACCGCTCAACTGAACCGTACCGGGTTTGTCGGAGAGTCAATATTCTGAGAGACTATCCCGATGACAAAATTAAAATATACCTCTGAAATCAGAGAAAGAGCGGTTCAATTATTGATTGAATCTGAAAAAGATTATCCTTCTACTTGGGCTGCGATCACCGCTATTGCTCCCAAGATAGGTTGTACTCCTGAAACACTTCGTGCCTGGCATCAAAAGCATTTAGATCAGCAAAATCCTATTAAAGTACAACAAATATATGATCAAGAAAAAATGAAGCAAATGGAACGTGAAATTAAAGAATTAAAGCGTGCCAATGAAATTCTACGTAAAGCAGCCGCTTTTTTCGCCCAGGCGGAGCTCGACCGCCCACACAAATAATGGTGGATTTCATCCATAACAATAAAGACTTATATGGTGTTGATGCGATTTGTAGGATTTTACCGATCGCAGCTTCAACCTATTACCGGACTCTAGATCTCTGCGATGAGAAGCATTGCTTCGCAAGGGAACATCGAGCAAAGCGAGATTTACATGACTTGCATCATGCTGAGGAGATTAAACGAATTTGGAAGGAAAGTTCAGGTCGGTATGGTGTACGTAAAGTCTGGCAAAAACTGAAACGTGAAGGCTATATTATTGCACGCTGTACTGTTGCTCGATTAATGAAAAAGCTAGGTATACAAGGTGTTTGGCGAGGTAAGAACAAACAACCACCCGTAGCCGAGATGACCAAAAACGAGCACCTGACTTGGTGAAACGGAATTTTAATGCTGATCATCCAAACCAACTATGGGTGGGTGACTTTAGTGTGCCGCAGCAAGCGGCGTAAGAGATGAGGGTATGGCCCCTCGCTATCGGCTTGCAGGAGCAGGTAGCAAACCACCATAAGCGGCTTGGATCAAAAGTCCCGGTCGTGAGCGTTATGGAAAAGGCATCGTAGAGATGTCAGGTAAGAATTAGGAAGGCGAACAACAGTGAACTGCCGTTCAAGTGTCGAAAGTACTCAAATGACATCAAAACCGGGGATGGAAGTTACCCCGCGATTAGTTTGGCCGTTACCTGCTTACGGGCCATTCGGTGTCCGGCGTAGAGGCAGCGCGATCCTAATTCAGGCTCTTACGTTGAACTGCGGGAACCTTCGGTGGCGATGTCAAGCGAAAGGCACAAGCTCAAAAGGCAAGGCTGATAATAGCAATGCGTCACCAAGGGGCGGAGCAACTCGTAGTAGTGTTGAAGTTACTGTAATGGTAATGGAGCGAAGGGGTTGCATTATCCAGGTCTACGGATTTGTCAACTGTGCAAGCAGGAGGAGCAAAACTTTATGACCAAACCATTTAATATTCCTAAAGCGTTAATCTGGGAGGCATTTAAAAAAGTCAAAGAGAATGGTGGCGCTCCAGGCGTTGATCATGAATCTATTGAGCAATTCGAAAAGCATTTAAAGAACAACCTATACAAACTATGGAATCGACTTTGTTCTGGCAGTTATTTTCCACCGCCAGTTAAGGCTGTTCCGATTCCAAAGAAGTCAGGTGGCGTGCGTATACTAGGTATTCCAACAGTTGCAGATCGAGTCGCGCAAACAGCAGTTAAGCTCTTATTAGAGCCGAAAATTGATCCATCATTTCATCCAAACTCATATGGATATCGTCCGGGGCGTTCTGCCCATGATGCAATTGCGATAGTGAGGAGACGAAGTTGGGATTATGACTGGGTTGTGGAATTTGATATCAAAGGTCTCTTTGATAACATCGACCATGATTTACTCATGCGTGCACTCAAGAAACACTGTGAAATTCCATGGATTCTTTTATATGTGCAACGTTGGTTAAAAGCACCAATGCAACACATAAATGGCCATCTTTTAGAAAGGAATCGCGGCACACCACAAGGTGGTGTTGTGAGTCCTTTATTGGCGAATTTATTTATGCATTATGCTTTTGATATGTGGATTACGAAACATCTTCAAAGTGTACGGTTCTGCCGTTATGCAGATGATGGCGTAATTCATTGTCGGAGTTTATCTCAAGCCAAACTTGTTTTACAAAAGATCGATGCACGATTTCGTGAATGTGGTCTCGAATTGCATCCAGACAAGACAAAGATTGTTTATTGCCAAGATATTAATCGTCGTAAAGCATATCCCGATGTTCAATTTACTTTTCTCGGGTACACGTTTAGGCCCCGTAAGGCTGTGGACAAGTATAAAAGAGTTTATGTAAATTTCTCTCCTGCAGTCAGTCGTGATGCACTTAAAGCAATGCGACAGACTATTCGGAAATGGCATCTACATCTGATGTGTAATCGCGAATTAAGTGATTTATCTGCAATATTCAATCCAATTCTTCAAGGTTGGCAGCAATACTATGGTCGATTCCATGGTTCAGCAATGTCAGCGATCTGGCAACACATGAATGCTTATCTTATACGCTGGATGAGGCGTAAGTATAAAAACTTGGCCCGTCATAAAAGACGGGCTAGATATGCCTTAGGGCGACTTGCGCGTGATTTTCCAAATGCCTTTGTGCACTGGAAAATGGGATGTTTACCATCGGTTGGATAATGGGAGCCGGATGAGCTGAGAGGTTCATGTCCGGTTCTGCGAGGGGCTAAGGGTGAAATTCCCTTGGTCTACTCACCCGTATATTCAAACTCATTCAGGCTGGGTCTATACCGCCTTTATTATTGATGTGTTCTCGCGAGCAATTGTTGGATGGAAAGTATCTACACGGATAAATACAGATATGGTGCTCGATGCACTTGAGCAAGCATTGCACGATCGAGGCATGCCTAAGAATGTGATTCATCATTCCGACAGGGGTGTGCAATATCTTTCGATTCGCTATACCAATCGTTTAGAAGCAGCAAATTTACGAGCATCAGTCGGTACAACGGGTGATTCATACGATAATGCTTTGGCTGAAACGGTGAATGGCTTATACAAAACAGAGGTGATTGAATATTTAAAAGCAGATTGGCAAGGTTTAGCAGATGTACAACTTGCGACACTAAACTGGGTATATTGGTTCAATAAAAAGCGTGTACACAGTGCACTGGGTTATGTATCGCCTTTTGAGTTTGAAGCAATGTACTATGATAAGATTAACCCGTTAGGTCAGGTGGCCTAACTTAAATAAAAAAGCCTCCGACAAACCCGGTACGGTTCAGTTATTGGATTTTCTACTTTTAAACTCAATTATTTTTTGGGGGATTACCTGCTAAAGAAGTAAACAAGACAAAAGCAACAAAATACATTAAGCAAATGTATGTCATAAATGGTGACATCTATTATTTTTGGCGTGATGCTGAGCTTAAATTGTGGGAAGTTACTCAACGAATAGAGATCTTACTTGTAAAGACTAAGCGAAAATCTATTTAACTGTCCCTGATAGTAAGTTTTTTTATTGTCTTTATCCGTAAAAGAAATTAGTTTAAATTGAACCAATTGTTAAAATAATTATGAGAACGGAAAAAATGAATAGAAAATTTGAACCACATGTGATTAGCCAGATCTATGACTTTTTAGTTGAAAGAGAGGCGTTTACCTCACTAAACCTTGATCGGAAAGTTACGGAGTTTTTTCGGGAAGTACATGTAGGGCAAGAAGAAGATTTTACAATTCTTGAATCAAATAAAATTTCAGGAAACTTTGGCGAAGTTTCCTATATCAATTTATTGAATGTCCCTAATTTCAACAATAAAGATAAATTTCTGAAATGGGCACATAAAGCTTTAAATTTATAAGTTGTAATAACTCAGTGTAGTTTGATAGGGATTGTTTCATTATTTAACAAATTCAATTACATAAATAATAATGTGATTACATTATGAACAGTAACTCATCAGAAGGCAGTTAGATAAATACAAATCACAGTGATATGTTTGAATCAAAAGTTCTACATGGATGGAATTAAAAATGAAATTATTAACATTGGTGAGCATAGGTACGGTAGCAAGTTTCTGTTTATTGTCAAAGCGTCAAACTACTGAAAATTTATTTCATTCAAACTTCGATAAAGTTGTTCGAAATGCTGTCTTACAGGGATTCATATAAATATAGATGCCTAAGATATATAGCTTTTAAGTACTTAAAGGAGGAATAATATGATCAGATCATTAATGTGTATATTTGGCCTTCATGGTGCTAGAGAGATTGATTACACCAATGACCAAAAAGAAATTTGTGTATGCCGAGAGTGCTTGAAGAAAGTCAAGAGTCCTCATGATTAGGTATAATTTCTTTTTATGAAAAGACAGTCTAAAAAATCTGAGCATATAACCTCAAATTGGACAACCGAGCAAGATAGTTTCTTAATTGAAAATAGTTTTATGGTGATTGAGCAGCTTATCAATCATCTACCTTTTACTGAAGATGAAATTATTAACCGTAAAGAGGTACTAGGTCTCACTAGAAGACATAGACAGATGCGTAAATTTTTAAGCAATCCATCTTAAGAGAGTTCTAAGCCTTTATTTTTTTAAAACGGATCAGTGCTAATTATTTTACAGGGTAGTATTGCGTAACATATCTATTATTGATAGATAGAGCCTGATGTCATATCTATTATTATAGTATTTCACGTGATGGAACCGACATGCTTAATAAGCAAAATCCAGAATCAAAATGATATACGCTGAATTATCAGGAGACTTTCCCTTGGGAGATTCTAGGCAGCCAACTTATAAAAGTCTTCGGCCATTTGATTTGGTGTCTTAAAACCCAAATCCTTTTGAATTTGATGTGTGCTGAAAAAACAGGAGGTTTTAACTTGGTAAGGCTTTGTTGCACAAAGATTTGAAATGCAAAGCGCCCCTAATTGAGTCAAATTTAAGGCGTAACTTGGGTAAGTGGTCGACCTAATTCCGTAAATCTGTTAAGGACTGCTACACGTGCATGGATCTCATTGACTTGGCTACCAAAACTCCTTGCGCTGAGTTTATCTCCTAATAATTTAATGCAGTGCATCTTAGTTTCAACCAAACTTCGACGATGATAGCCTGACCATTTTTTCCATAGTGTCCTGCCTAAACGTTTAATTGTTCGAAGTAATTCATTTCGCTCTAGCGAGCTACTCTTTGTATCTTTCCATTGTTTCGCATTTTTTCTAGGTGGAATCACCGCATGCGCTTGCCGATCTGCAATGACCTGACGGCATTGCTTGGTGTCATAAGCTCCATCGGTATAAACAGAGTCAATCTGCTCATCTTGTGGAATCTGATTAAGTAAATCACCAAGCACCTGTGAATCACTGACATTATTGGTTGTGAGCTGAATAGCGCGTATTTGTAGGGTTTTAGCATCTATACCAATATGAAGTTTACGCCATTGGCGACGATATTCAGCTCCATGTTTCTTGCGTTTCCATTCGCCCTCACCTAGAAACTTCATGCCTGTAGAGTCTACGAGTAGATGCAGCCCATCGCTACTTTTTTGGTAGCTGATTGCAATATCAATATGCTGTTGTCGTCTACAAATTGTAGTGTAGTCTGGCGCTATCCAATTTAATCCGCAAAGTTTAATCAGACTTTGCACAAAGCCAGTGACCATACGTAAAGACAGACGGAATAAGGATTTAATCATTAAGCAGCATTGGATGGCTGCGTCGGAGTAGGTTTGATTTCACCCTTGTTTGCCTTTTGATGGCGCATACCATTGCGTAGCAGGATCAAACCAAATGGCAATATTTCCGCGACTCATGAGTGCTCGGTTATATGCGGGCCAATTTGTTGTGCGGTAGATTTTGTGTGTAGGCTTCTTCATTTGAAAATTATATCGCTGAAAAACCCTTTACAGATAGGTTTGTGCAACAAAGC
>NZ_JBZAYS010000003.1:0-30841 GCF_058242845.1 Acinetobacter sp. 789_lipA
TTGGATAAGAATCAAATTGTTAAATCAAATCAAGTTATAGAAGCTTCCTATCAATTAAGTGCTGTAGAACAGCGTATCGTCTTGGCAGCTATTTCACGTATTCCGAAGAGCCAGCCTATTACTGATGATGAGTTATACCCTGTAAGCGTTAATGAACTACAGCTATTAGGAGTACATGAAAAAACCGCATACAGAGACTTAAAAGAAGGTATTAATAGACTTTATGAAAGATCTATTAATCTTAGTATTGATGATAAATCTATAAAAATGAGGTGGGTACAAGAGATCCAGTTTTTGGATAGTCAAAGTATCATTGGTATTCGTTTTTCAAAACCTATCTTGCCCTTCATATCTAATTTAAGTAGAGAATTTACTAAGTATGCTCTATCAGATATTGCTGGGATCAATAGTGGATATGGTATTCGTATTTATGAATTATTGGTGCAATACAGACAAATAGGTAAGCGTGAAATCTCTGTTGAGAGCTTACGAAGCATGTTGGAGCTTGGCAAAAAATACCCACTATTTGCAGATTTCAAAAAACGGGTAATTGATACTGCTGTAGACCAAATAAATGAATGCAGCCCATTAAGCGTTTCCTATGAGCAGAAAAAAACTGGTCGTAAAGTCACCCATATTCTTTTTTCATTTAAAGAAAAATCAAAAAGTATTAATCAACATAACGAACAAGATAAGGTTTATAAACTAACAGACGCTCAAATCAATATGTTTGGCAATCAGCTTTCTCGCTTACATGAGCTATCGCATTTAGCAGCTCAAGGAGAAAGCTATGATGTACTGGCATCAAGAATAAAAGAAATGCTTAGAGATCCAATACAACAAAAGCAATTTATTCCTCATCTTAGGAATTTAGGTTTTAAAGGGTGAGGTTTGATTGTGTATGTAGCGGTTGACTGTTTCTTAATGTATCTTAGTTCACATAATAGACAACCTAAATTACAACATGAAATCACTATCTGTTATCGAACTTTCAAACCTCTATGGAATGACTCGTCAAGCCGTTTATAAACAAATAAATAAAGGTAATTTAAGTAAGAATAGCGATGGTAAAATTGATCTTTCTGAAGCTATTCGAGTCTTTGGTGAACCATCTAAACATGTGAACAGTTCACAGACAACCGAAACACGAAAGTTGTCAGAAGTTCACTTGCTTGAACAACAGGTTCACATGCTTCAAAAACAGCTAGAACAGGCTCATGACCGTGAGAAATTTCAACGAGATGAATTAAAAGCTAAGAATGATCAGTTACATGTTAAGGACGAACAAATTGAGGCAATGCAACGTCTATTAGAAGCCCCAAAAACCAATATGACTACGTTTACCGATCAAGAACCGTTGCAACCAAGCATGACCAAAACAGCTCCAGAACCGGACACAGCAGAAGCTAAACATGACGGATTGACTACTCTGGTCGAAACAGAAAATAAGCGTATTCCGGTGCCGGAGCATGTTGAACCGGAGCAGCCGAAAAGAGGGTGGTTAAGCCGGTTTTTCTTGCCGAATGGCTAAGGGCATTATTCAACTGAGCTAATCAAAAGTGTGGAACATTGATCAAAGAATAGACGTGGAACACGACTATTCACGTAAAAAGCCCAATCGGTAGTGATTGGGCTTTTTTATATACGATAAGATTATGATTTATATCAGAATAAAAATAGCATTTCGTATAAGGTGTATTATGTATTCAAATAAAGTTTTTGATCTACATTCTCGCGTTGGATAGATCCTAATAGCATTATTCGCTAGCACAGCTACTTTTTTAGGATTCATTTTATCCCAAATAAAAATTCCAGGTATGAATCCTATTAATATTAAGAGAACAATGATACTAAATCCTTTAGAGAGTAAAATTCTAAAAAGAAACTTAAGAATTACTCCTCCACCCCCTAATATGAGCGAAATTACTGGTAAAAAAATTAAAAATATTATTAGATAAATAAAGAATTCCATAGATCACAAAAAAATAGTTTTATATGAAAAGCTTATATACGCAATATCGTTAATTTTTAAAACAACTTTCTTATTTTTATCCCCCTATTTAACATAATAGAGCTTATACGAAATGCATTTTAAAATATTATTGTTTTTCATATAGTTAAAAAATTTGACCGACCTAAAAAACTGCAAAAAGCCGACTTAGAAACAAGTCGGCTTTTTTATGAGCAGATTTGATACTTCTTGCCAATAAAATTGATCAACATTTAATCAAAATGAAGCTTTAGTGTGTGTTATCAATCCACTCAGGACTTAAATCATCCCCAATTTCTGCGGACAACTCTTGGGATAAAAATAGGCCAACTTTGTAAGCTAAAACTTACATAGATTTAAGGATTTTGCGGATTGGTAATTCAATGCATTAATCCTATGATGGCTATATAGGGAACAGGATGTTTCCAGAAAAACAAGAATAAGAAAGTAGCGCAAGGAATGGGCAGCACGAGATCAGCAAGACAAACAACCCAATCTAGAAAAGCCCGACAGGATGTCGGGCTTTTTATTGTCTAAATTTCTTAAATTAAAGTTGTTGCAGGGCCAGTCGGATAACGACTGCCTTATGAACCGTACCCGGTTTGTCGGAGACTTTTTTATTTAAGTTAGGCCACCTGACCTAACGGGAGTTAGGTCGTCCTCATACCCGAGTTGTAACTTAAATTTGAGTAAGTTGGGGGATGCTTCAAATTATAAATCTTTGTGCAAAAAAGCTGTTACTTAATAAAAAATATAAATTAGGAATAATAAAATTGCTTAAAATAACGTCAATAAATATTGAAAAAATCATAAAGTGTGATATTTTTCACACTCTATTTTTTAGTAGTAAAATTTTTTTATGAAACTATTAAAAAATAACAGCAAGTTTTAAAAAAAACCATCTGTTTCATTATTAATAGGTCCTTATATGAAAAACTTTATCACTACAGCATTATTGCTTTCTTCTGGCGTATTTATAGCAGGACAAACAAATGCTTCTACTGATTCTACTAAATTTGCGGATGCAACCTTCCAAGTTAAAATTGAAGTTGTATCAACATGTGCGATCAGTGCTACAGATATCGATTTCGACAAAGTAGATAGTGGTCTTACAGCAACAGATAAAACGGGTAATCTAAATGTAACTTGTACCAATAAAACACCCTACAGCGTTGGTTTATCTAGTAGTGGGAAAATGACTAATACGACTGACTCTACGTATAGCATTGCTTATGAATTATTTAAAGTATCCGGTGGTACAGCATGGGACAACAAAGATAATCTATATTCTGCAACTGGCTCAGGTACTGTACAGACTATCCCTGTAGTTGCTAAATTATCTGGCTCTACAAATGTACCCGCTGGTAACTATGCAGATACCGTCACAGCTACAGTAACTTATTAATTTTTATTATCGTAAAGAGTCCACATGAAAAAGCCAGCCAAATTCTCTCATGTATTTCACATTTGTGGTGCAGGAATCTTGGCAGCTAGTATTTTTATAACACAGGCGCATGCTGCCAGTTTGCAAGTTGCGCCTATTTTATTAGAATTTTCACCACAAGAAAAAGTCAAAGAACTTTGGTTGACCAATACAGGTAATGAGAGTATTCGTGCACAAGTACGGGTGAACGCTTGGACACAAAGCAATCAACAAGATATTTTAACAAACTCCAAAGATTTAATTGCTAGTCCTATGGTCATTAGCATTCCTGCCGGACAACGGCAATTGGTTCGATTGATCCGCAATACTCAAATAGCAAATACGACTGAACAAGCTTATCGTCTCATCGTGGATGAATTACCTAACTCCCAGACTGATGTACAAAGTGGTCTACAATTGTTACTCAAATATTCCATTCCTGTTTTTTTAAAAGTATCGGACAGTAATGATACAGATCAAGGCATAACATCCCTGCAAGGTATGAGCTTTAAATATAATACGCAAACACTAACAATCAACAATCAGTCTAGTCATTATAAGCGCTTCAGTCAGTTTTCCTACATGGATGCGCAAGGCAAAAAAATACCAATTCAAATGGGATTGATGGGTTATGTACTTAGTGGGAAAAGCATGCAATGGAAAATTCCAAATAATATAAATGTTACGCGTGGTGGAAAGTTTATAGCTGTAGTTAATATGGATCTTCGTGAACAAACTCTACCATTATCTCCCTGATACAGAATAAGCTTTAGGTATAGGGAGTTTCTGATCATTGAAGGTTCGAGCAAGCAATTTTATACTTGCAGGAATGATGCTGGTCACAGCACCGACAACATTTGCAGAACAATACTTATCCAATAATATAGACAGTGCGATTCAACAGGAATTGTATTTGGATGTAGAAGTAAATCAGTCTGCACAAATTCAAATTGGTCATTTTTTACAACAAGATCAGCAACTCTATATTGATGTAGCTTCCTTAAAAAATTTCGCCATTACTGCCGAGATAACACCAATCATAATTGATCAGGTACCCTATATCGCACTTGATCAGATTGTAGGGCTAAGCTATAAATATGACGACCTCAATCAAAAAATTTCAATCCAAGTACCTATTACACTGTTAAGCAGTCAACATCAATATGGCTATCAGCATCTGCCTGCTGCAAAAGTTAATCCATTGCATGAAAAAACAGGTGTCTTGCTCAATTACACTGCCTTTGCTCAGCAGCATGAGAATATATTTTCTTTAAATGGTTGGAATGAATTTCGTGTTTTTGGGCTATTTGGTGGGGTATTCAGCCTTTCTAGTAGCTACCAATATCAAGATAATGCCTTTATAAATCATCATATACTGGATACATATTGGGAAAAAGATATCCCAGAACAATTGCTTAGACTACGTTTAGGTGATGCACAAAGTAATGCACTGTCATGGACACGCTCTACTCGCTTGAGTGGTCTTAGTTTATCGAAAAATTTTGCTTTACAACCCTATACCGTGACGACCCCCTTAATGAGTTTTAAAGGTCAGGTAGCATTGCCTTCACAAGTAGATTTAATAATTAATGGTATTAAGCAGGCTTCTCAATATGTCGTACCAGGACAATTTGATATTCAATCAGTCCCCAGTATTACAGGTGCAGGCAATGCACAAATGGTCATTACAGATATTAATGGTCAACAGCAAGTACTGAATATTCCCTTATATGGTACGAATAATCTACTCGCAAAAAGCTTAAATGACTGGTCTTTTAATGTAGGTTATCCAAAGTTAAATTATGGCTTATCTTCATTTGATTATGCACAAGATCCTGCATTTAGTGGAAGCTATCGTTATGGAATATCAAATAAACTTACTCTGGAAACACATACTGAATTGACCTATCAATTGCAACAGGTAGGACTAGGCACACTTTATCAATTAGGCAAACGTGCAGGACAGCTTAATCTCTCTTATGCTTATAGTCGTACACCTGAGCAACATGGACAATTATTAGGCCTAGGTTATAGTTGGAACTCTAAATTAATAAGTTTAAATTATAATGGGCTACGACAGTTTGGTGAGTTTAATGATATTGCTAGCTTGAATGATGCGGTATTTGCCAGTAGGTCAGACCAATTTTATATAGGTTTTAATACTAAAATTGGTCAGTTGGGAAGTAGCTATATCCAGCAAAAATATACGGAGCAAGAGAGTAAGTTTGTATTGCTAAACTGGTCTTATATCTTGCCGCAACGTATGAACCTAAATTTAGGTTATACGCATGATTTAATTAATAAGAAAGATAGTTACTATCTATCACTTAATATCCCTTGGGCGCAACGCAACTCAGCCACAGCATCAATACAGCGTAGTCATGATAACCAACAGTTTGGTGTCAATATAATGCATGCGCTAAATCAAGATCAGGGAGGGATGGGATGGCAAGCAATGACCAATCGTACAGCTCAATACTCACAATTTCAGGGGCAGATCGACTATCTCGGTCGCTATGGGTTAGCACAATTAAATGTGCAACATACAGCATCAGACCAACAAAATAATACCAGTGCATTTGCCTCAGTCAACGGAGGGTTAGTTATTCTAAAAGACGTGATACTACCCACGCGTTTGAGTAACGGTTCATTTGCTATTGTCTCAACAGATAATATTGCTAGCGTACCGGTGCGTATGGAGAATCGTTTGATTGGTAAAACTAATCAGAAAGGATATTTGCTATTAGATCGTCTAAATCCATATCAGCATAATAGTGTAGCAGTTGATACCCTGAACCTACCCATAAATTTAAAAATAGAAACAACACAGCAAGATGTTGTACCTCGTCAGGCAAGTGGTGTATTCGTTCGTTTTCCAATGTATCAAGTGAAATCCGTTCAATTACAGGCAGTCGATGATCAGGGAGAGAATCTAGCAGTGGGTAAATCTGTTTGGGATATTCAACCATCAATACAGCAGCCTCCTAAAACCATTGTAGCTCATGATGGTATTGTATATTTAGATGATGTGAAAAATAATAAATTATATATTGGCGATGAGCTTAAGCAATGCCAAGTGAATCTTCCTGAAGTTTCCACTCTTGAAGGTTTTAGCGATTTAGGAAGGGTGGTATGTCAATAACTCATCAATTTAACCGAATCAAAGCTTATGGCCTCATCAAGCGTTTAGCTTGTATGAGCTTATTGTTTTTAGCTTATAGCCTATGCTCTTCATCTGCTTATGCAGAGAGTTGCTGGGTAAGTGGAGGTAATTTAAGCCTAGGCACAGCGAACATCCAAGGCTCGATGACAGCTTCTACGGATATTACCGTAACATGTAATTCAAACTGGAGTCAGCCCGTGACATATAAGATATGTATGGTAGTTGATAGTATAGATCCAGCGGCTAAAGATCCTCGCACAATGATTAACTATGATAACTATCCTGCTTCCTTATTAAATTATAACTTATATTATGATGTCGCACGAACACGCAAGATACCAAACTCAGACGCTAAAAATACAGCTCAGTGCCAGTCTGTTCAAGTAGGTGCTAATACAGGAAATCCGAGTACATTAGTCAAAATGTATGGTCAAGTTCTTGCAGGACAAAATGTACCTGCTGGCTCCTATAAAACCAATAGTACTTCCATAAAGCTATACTATGCTTATCGCTATGGCTTAGAAGTACCTTCAGATTTAGAAGCTCTAGCTAGTCAAAATAGCTCGACTAACAATATAGTCGTCAATTCTAACTATGAAAATAGCTGTTTGATTTTATCTGCATCAGATATAGATTTTGGTTCAGTGGAGCTATTGAATAATACTTTATATCGTTCAGGGACTATTCAATTAGCATGTCCAATGGGTACCAATATGAAGGTAAGTTTAAATAATGGTATAAATCCATTGGGATCACAAAGACGTATGAAAAATTCTTTAGGAAGTTATATTCAATACGGTTTATATCAGGATCCAAGTCACTCGAACACTTGGCAGGCGGATACTTCATATTCTATAACCCACCAGACTATCCCTGTTTATGCGATGGTCCCATCGCAAAGCATTAGCAGTATAGGGAAATACTCCGATACCATTACTGTGACTTTAACTTATTAGAAAACTCTATATTTAATAGGTAATCGTAGCAGTAACTGTATCTATATATTGACCGGCAGGAACGTTAGTATCAGGCACTTTCCCCCAAATGGTAATATTTTGAGTTTGTCCTGTACCGTGTTGTGAAAAAAGATTTTCAGAGCTGTTTCCCCATTCTTTGCTCATAGATGCATCTTGATAAAGTCGATATGAAAGCTTCAAGGAAGCATCCTGAGTATTCTTTAGTGTACCATCACTATTTAGTGAAATATTGTAAGGCGTACCATTAGTACATGAGACATTTAGACTACCCGTTGCCTGGATATTTTGGGTATTACGAGAAATCGTACCAAAATCTATATTAGAAGTAGAACCTGTGCCGATATCACAAATTTCATTGACTTTTATTTTGACCTGAAACTGTGTGGACTGCCGGTCACTCATGGTATAAGCAGAGACTGAAACTACAGCTAGAATTACAAATGAATATTTAAAAATTTTCATTGAATGTGCCTATATCCAATATAGATAATTATATTAATCTGAATTGTAGAGAGCAAAAAGCTAACTATTTAAAGTAATAGTCTGGATTACGCACTAAATTTCATGATTCTAATCATATTATTCGATTTTACTCAACTATGCTGCCATCTAGTAAACAATTCAAAAATAAAAGGGTAAACAGGCTAGATTTAACATAAAATCTCATCTACGAAATGCAGCAGCACGCGCTAGGACCCAATTAAAACTTTAATTGGGTTCACATCAAATACTCTATTGATCACGATAAGCTCGAACTTTCTCAAAAATTGGATAAAAGTCCAGACCATCATCCTTCATATCTGAAATTACGATCGCAATCACTGCAATGGTAGTGGGCACTTTACCGTTCTTTTTATAGTTGGTAATTGAATTCGCATTCATATCTAAAAGCGCTGCAAATTCTTTAATAGACAGGCCAGACTTACCTATAAGTCTTTGAAATTCTTCGTAAGGCATAGTTTAAAAAGCAGAATTGTTCTGATGGGAAAGTATAGCACAGATCATTTATTTACATTCAAACACATAAATAATGTGTTAATCACAATATTTATGTGTTTAACTATTCTTATCAAGCACTTTTACTCTTTTGATAGGACTTGTTTTTATGAACCATTTCGTACAGCCCAAGCTTCTTATTTCTTCTCAAGCAAAAAAGATTGGATTGACATTAATTAATGATCTTGAACTTTGCATAACGGCACGATTGGCTTTTTATCTGGATGTAAATCATTGTTATGACGGCCATGAAGCAACATTCATTTGGACCGAATGTTTTTTACAAGATCACCCTCAAGCTGAATTTTCTGACGTTAGAAAAGCCTTCCTACAACTTATCCCAGAATGTTAAAAAAACGATAATGAAATCTGTATTTGACTCATAAAATACAGATTTCAAATTCGCCTGTTTTATCACTAGTCTCCCCCCATTTTTAATTAAATAAAGCATCCCTTTCGAGAACAAAAATAATCATTTTATTCCTCAAATTTTCCAAAAAATAACACCCTCTTTAAAAATTCATCCGTTTTGCGCTTTAAACAGACTTTATTTTTTCAACACTGATATAAGAAGTTCGGACATAAAGCACATAAGCAAGCCTACCTGTATTACATTTTTTTCAAAAATTACATACAGGGACTTGTTAGGGGTTTCACCCCTAAGACCCCAAAAGCAAAAGCACGCTGAGAATCTGACATGTTACGCACAAAAACAAAGTCATTTCGTTTGACTGAATTGCAACTAAAGCAACTCGAAATCCATCTTAAAAAAGAAAACTCAGAGTTTTCAGATTTTCTTCATTCATTAATTCAACGTGAGATCATGCAAGACACTGTCACCGTTCAACAGATCCAAGACGAAATAAAACCCCTTAGAACAAAAGTAAAAACAGTCGTTGAAGTCGTCAAACGCTACCAAAAAACTGATCCAGCTTTATTGCTCGAGCTTGCCAAGATTGGCAACAACATTAATCAGATTGCACGCGCATTAAACATCATCAAAAACGCAGATCCGCAAGAGCAGCGCAAACTCGATATTTTAAAAATTTTTTTAGTTTTAAAAGCCATCCAAATCGAACTAGAAGGGATTTTTCCTGCGCTGCCAAAAATCAGTCGGCAAAGCCAAGAACGGCTTCAAAAGCAATTAAAAGATTTACAACTCGAAGAAGAAAAGACCACTGCTGAACCCAAGTCTATTGATTTAGCGGAGGTTGATGAGAGTGCATATTAAATTTTTAGAACACGGCAAAGGCAGTCCAGCAAAAGCATCTGCATACCTTTTAGATCAATATGACCACAACGGTGATTTGCGCGCAGGGGTGCAAGTTCTAAAAGGGGATGCAACCACGTTTAACGCCATTTGTGACTCCAGTCCGCATCTTTGGAAGTACACCAGTGGCGTCATCGCTTGGTCAAAAGAAGACGACCCAACGGACGAGCAAATTAAAGAAGTCCTTAACGACTTTGAACAACATGCTTTCGCAGGATTGGAACAATCGCAGTATCACCTTTTTGCGGTGCTACATACAGATCAAGACGGCTCCAAGCACATCCACGTTTTAACCCCTCGACTCGACATACAAAGCGGAAAATCACTGAATATAGCCCCGCCAGGACATGAGAAACATTTTGATGCGCTCAGAGATCACTTTAACTTAAAAAACAATTGGTCACGTCCGGATGATTTGCTTTTAATGAAGTCCAGACAAGAGCCGAATTATGTTGCAAAACTCCATGCTCAAGCAAAAAAGATTATGGATGCTGAATCTCTTCAAGATCTTACAAAAAAACAGTTTTGCAAATTTATAGACGACTCTATCTCACGCCTTGCGGCTCACCCACTCAGCGGCATTAAGACGCGTGCTGACATCGTTCAAGAAATTAAAAAACATAAAGACGTAAAGTCCGTCAAACAAGGCCGAGATTATCTCACCGTAGAGCTGACAGGCGGCAAAAAACACAGACTCAAAGGATTTTTATATCATGACAATTTCAGCAGAGAACTTTTATCAGAGCATATCAAAGCAGAACGAGAGCGTAGAAACTCTCCAAGTGAACTTGCAGCAGCTATCAATCAAACTGGAAAGCTTCGTGAAGAATATCGCACAAAGCGAGAAACCTATCACAGAAGGCACCATTCTTTTACACCAAGTACAGCAAACGACAATAGCCCTAGAATCGCATCTACACTCGATTTTGAGCGAGATAGAGAATCTATCACCCCAATCCATCAAAATGCTCACAACGAGCTATATGGAGCAAATACAAGCATTACAAGTACAGCTATCGAATATCGATATATCGAGCATCGAAACCGTCACAACCAACATCAATTCGTTTTCAACATCAATCGAGGCGTTACAGGAGCACATCAACAGCCAGTTGAAAAGCATCAAGATCGATCAAGAGAGCCTGCAGCAGAGTATCCAAAGCCAAGTCCAACAAGCACTAGCAAACCAAAGCGAACAGATCCAGAGCGACATCCAGACCTTCATCACGGAAAAATTGAGTACTCAGAGAGCAACCTACCTCCTATACGGAATTATAGTTTTTGGAGTGCTGATTCTTTTAATGAGTTTCTTACTCAGCTATCAAGCAAGTTCAAACTTAAAAACGATCACAGCACAACGCGAAGTGATTCAACAGAACTCACAAATAATTTCAAATCAAAACAGCAACATGTATTAATTACGGAAGAAAACTATGCAGACCGAAATCGACCATTTTTTGAAAGAGCAAAACGACTTATTGAGTCAACAAATCAACTTGTTAACAGAGCAAAACAACGCATTGAATCAACAAGTGAGTTCATTAAAAAACATCTTGAGCAAATACAGCGAAGTCGAGCAGAGCTTACAAAACAAAATCACCCATTTGAAAACCGAGAACGAAACCCTACAAGCCTTGATCCTGGCCATGAAATCAGAACTTTCAAAGCTCGAGCAGGGCAACTTTTCCGAGCAATTACAGCAAGCATTTCAAAACAATGTGCTGATGCAATTGCAGACGCAATTAACACAAACTTTGAAGCAACTGAATTTAAACAACATTATCAGCGCTTTAGTGAAGGCCGAATTGAAACCGATTCAATCGAATATCAACACACAGCAGGCCGATCTCGAGAACGCACTCTTGAAAATCTCGCAAGTGAAGGTACCCGACAACTTTTACAAAGATCTAGAGATGCAGAGCAAGCAAATCGACATGCTCGTGGAGAAAGTGGAAAAATTAGTCGAATTAATCAACAACTTGGGGGACTAGAAACTACAGTAGCGGACATTCGACTAATGCCTAAGCCGGCTACAGATTTTCACCTCAGTTCATTGCGCAATGACAACTATTACCCCGACTATGTTCTTTATCACAAAGAACTATGTGATGAACAGCAACAAGCCTTCAATAACCAGGACACATTACTATTGATTGATTACACACAGAAAAAAGCGGAAAACTTAGAAACCTACATGAGCCGAGCAAGTCGAAACTTGAATAAATCTGACTATGAAAAAATTGAACAGATCATCAAAAATGATCAACGCATGCTGAAATATCTGCAATGCGAGAAGATTTTAGAACGGCAAGATGCCCACTTTGAACAGCATAGAGCTGCATACCAAACATGTTTAAAGCGTTTTGAGAATATCAAAAGTGATATTTACCAAATTAAAAACTCATCCCCTCAACATAATGTTTCTCAAAGCGATGAACACGAATATAAAACAAAGCCCAAAAATGATTTAGATTTTAATTTTTAATTAATCTAAACAATGATTTACCGAGCGAGTGTCTACGAGCGACAGAGCGATATAAAAATTTCGCGCTGCTCTTTTCCTGATTACAAGCTTCCTTTTGCAGCTAAAAGAGATTAACCGAGCAAAGCGACGACTCTATATTTGAGTCTAGATCGAGCGTAGCGAGTAAAAAAGCTTTATGAGCGAAGCGAATTCCGAGTTGCTTTTGATCTTGCTTTTGACTTTTTTTAAATACACGTAAACATAAACCAAAAAATTGCCCCGTCGAATCGAGCGAAAGCGAGATTCAATAGAGTTTGAGCGTAGCGAAAACCAAGGGCAATTTTTCACTCCTTGGGCTTTTAATTATTTTAAAGTTTTTAAATGCTTTTAGATGGTCTAAAAACCTTTATTTATAACATTCTTAGAGATTATAAAACGAGGTTTACCTTGCATTAAAACGAGGTTTACCTTGCATTAAAACGAGGTTTACCTTGCATTAAAACGAGGTTTACCTTGCATTAAGCGAGTTGATAATATAACCTCGTCTTATTAAATTAAAAACATAATCTTTTCATATGAAAACAGAACTAATAGTTAAAGATAATGCCTTAATTAATGCCAGTTATAACCTTGATCTAGTGGAGCAACGGTTAATTCTTCTAGCGATTCTTGAAGCAAGGGAGTCGGGTAAAGGAATAAATGCTAATGATCCTCTAACAGTTCATGCTGAAAGTTATATCAATCAATTTGGTGTTCATCGAAATACGGCTTATCAAGCATTAAAAGATGCTTGTGATGATCTATTCGCAAGACAATTTAGTTATCAAAGCCTTAGTGAAAAAGGAAATGTTATTAATCACAAATCAAGATGGGTGAGTGAGGTTGCTTATATTGATAATGAGGCTGTTGTTAGACTTATCTTTGCTCCCGCTATTGTGCCTTTAATTACTAGACTAGAAGAACAATTTACAAAGTATGAAATACAACAAATAAGCAATTTAACAAGTGCTTATGCCGTTCGTTTATATGAAATATTAATTGCATGGCGTAGTACCGGAAAAACGCCTCTCATAACCCTGTACGACTTCAGACAAAAAATAGGGGTACTCGATACTGAATACAAACGAATGTATGATTTTAAAAAATATGTCTTAGACATTGCATTAAAACAAGTCAATGAACATACCGATATTACTGTCAAAGTTGAACAGCATAAGACGGGCAGATCAATTACAGGCTTTTCATTTAGCTTTAATCAAAAAAAGTCGGCCATTCAATCTGTCGGATCTAAAAGAGATTCAAATACATTAGACCTCTTTTCAACAATGACAGATAAACAACGTCACCTATTCGCCAATAAGCTATCCGAACTTCCTGAGATGAGTAAATATTCACAAGGTACAGAGAGCTATCAGCAGTTTGCTATACGTATAGCCAATATGCTGCAAGATACAGAGAAATTTAGGGAATTACTTCCTTTGCTCAAAAAAGTAGGATTTCAATGACATTGTTAATTGAAGTTGTTAAATTAATAGTCAATTTTTAACACAAGTTGAAAACTGGTTTACATAATGAAAAAACTGTCAGTTTCAGAACTAGCAAAACTATATGGATACTCTAGACAGGCTATTTATGCCCATATAAATAAAGGAAATTTATCAAAAGGATCTGATGGATTGATTGACTTTTCAGAGGCTTTGAGGGTCTTTGGAGAGCCACAAAAAAACAACTCTACTGTCAACCAAAGTCAATCAACTAACAGTCAAAACTTAACAGAAGTTGACTTATTAAAACGTCAAGTTGAAATACTAGAAAAACAATTAAATCAGGCAGTGCAGAGAGAAAATCAATCACTAGAACGTGAATCGTTTTATCAAGAACAGATTGAAGCTATGCAGCGCTTACTGGAAGCTCCAAAAACCAATATGACTACGTTTACCGATCCGAAATCTAGCCAAGATATAGCAACGGATCCTCGGTCAGAACCTGAGCCGAAACATGACGGATTGACTACTCTGGAGCAGAGGGAAAATAAGCGGATTCCGGTGCCGGATCACGTTGAACCGGAGCAGCCGAAAAGAGGCTTTTGGAGCCGTTTTTTTAGACCCTATGATTAACCACGATTGTTTAACTGATATGAACAAAGTTGTGGAACATTGATCAAATAATAGGCGTGGAACGTGAAAAATCATAAAAAAAGCCCGAACAGTGATGCTCGGGCTATAAACTTTGAAATAAGTATATGAATTTCAAGGTAAATTATAACACGTTTCGTATAAGGTGTATTATGTACACGAGATAATTCTTGACTAGACCTACTGTATGACTCGGCTTTTTTGTAAATAGACGAAGACCATGTGCTATAGAGTTTAATAGACTTTAGAACATCTAATTTTCCAGATAGCGCAAGTTGTTTAATATTTATCGCATTTTGATATCTGTAATTATCTGGAATATAGTTGAGGCTTCCATAATTTTGGAGTAAACCTTTTGCACTTTTACAGTCTGTAGTATTTTCCAGTTTATTGTTGGACTCACATCCTTTAACGTTTATGGTATCAAAACCAGATACCATTCCATGAAATAAGAACCATTCATTAGTGCCCATGAAATTGTAAAGTTGACCAATAGAATTTCTATCATAACGTGATTTTAAATTAGATACTTTTTCTCTAAACCTCTCATTATTCGAGTCATTACAAAGAGTTACTAAAGCTAAATAAAGAGACTCAGATGTAATTTTTTTCGGGTCTTGTCTAGTATTGATTGGAGAAAGAATTGCCCGTTTTAGAATAAATTTTTCATCATATACCTGAATTAAGTCATCTATATAATAAGTATTATCTTTACAATCAACTGTAGTATTACTTAACAAATTTTCGTTTGTTTTAGAATTATGCACATAGATAGTTGCATTAACGAGTTTAGGTTCATTGGTAACAACTACAGAATTTTCATCTAAATACATCACACCTGCTAAGGATCTCCATTTCCTCTCAGCAGCATGAGCAGTCATACATGAAAAGAGAGTTATCACCAAAAAAGTTAATATTTTCATTAAGTAGTAGCATATTATTAAAAATAATTTGATAAAAAGTATAATAGAGAAGTGTAAAATTAGCACTTACATAGCCACTAATTTATCAACATTCGTCAGATGACACATAAGTTGTCATTTCTGATTAAATAATATCAATGAGTTATAGAATTTAGTGACAATCAATGACATTAGTTAGTGACACATAAGCTGTCATTTATTTTATTTTGTTATTCAATATCTTAAAGTAAATATTTACAAAAAATAAAAAGATATAATAATGAAAGAAGACTTTTTTACTTAAACCAGATTGAGATGTTTTTAGAGCATGTGCTGTTTGTGATAAATTGAGATTATGTTGAGTGAGTTCTCTAATAATTCTAAGTTGTTGAAAGTTCATAATTTGGATATAGAATATAAAAATAAGAGCAAATATATAAATAAATGCTCTTTTAGATGATCAATGATTAACGCATTGTGACGAATTCTTCAGCAGAAGTCGGATGAATTGCTAAAGTGTTATCGAAGTCTTTTTTAGTTGCTCCCATTTTTAAAGCAACAGCAAAGCCTTGCAGAATTTCATCCATACCGTATCCAATACCATGAATTCCGACCACTTTCTCATCAGTTCCTACACAAATTAATTTCATTTTTGTGAGTTGTCGATGTTCTGTTATCGCTGTATACATGGATGTAAAGGAAGAACTATAAATTTTGATGGCATCTTTACCAAATTTTTCTATGGCTTGATCTTCGGTTAATCCAACTGTTCCAATAGGTGGGTGACTAAACACCACAGTCGGAATATTTTCATAATCTAAATGTTCATTTGGCTTATTGTTAAATAAACGTTCAGACAGTCTTCGACCCGCTGCCACAGCAACAGGTGTTAACTCGACTTTACCTGTAATATCACCCACTGCATAAATGCCAGACTGTGTTGTATTTTGATATGCATCAACATGAATAAAGCGATTCTCGTTCAATTGAACTTGAGTCTTATTAAGATTGATCGCTTCAGTTGCAGGTTTTCTACCAATTGCCCAAATCAAGCAATCTACACTATGTTCTGTACCATCTTCTAGGTGTAATACAAGTGAGTTATCTTGAACTTTAGTCACTTTGTTAATCTGACTATGAGTATGCACGTTAATATTTTCACTGCGCATATTCTCTAATAGTGTTTTACCAAGGAAATGATCTAATCCACGCAAAGGCTGATGTTTACGAATAAATAATTGTACATTCGAACCCAATGCATTAAGAACACCTGCCAATTCCACAGCAATATAGCCAGAACCAACAATAGCAGTCCGCTTCGGTAAGTGTTCTAATCCGAAGAAACCATTGGAATCAATACCATATTCAGCACCTTCAATTTCAGGTTTGAATGCTTGAGTCCCCGTAGCAATTAAAATATGGTCAGCTGTGTACGTTTCACCATTTACTTCAATTGTTTGAGCATCTAAAAATTTTGCAAAACCTCGAATGACATCAACATTATTTTTAGCTAGTCCTGTGTCATACGATGTATGTATTCGGCTGATATAGGCTTGTCTGTTTTCAACTAATTTCTTCCAGTTAAAGGATTTCAATTCTGTATTAAAGCCATAGTCAGGACCATATTTATGAATCGCATCGGCAATTTGAGCTGAATACCACATCACTTTTTTAGGAACACATCCTACGTTGACACAGGTTCCACCAATATCACCCATTTCTATCAGTGCACATTTCTTACCATACATGGCAGCACGATTGACTGATGCAATACCGCCACTGCCTCCGCCAATCGCAATATAATCATAGTGTTTAGACATAAATGAAATTCCTGTTTTTTAGATTTAAAAAGTTAAAGACTTAAGCATTCATTTGAATGACAAATCTAAACTTAACATCTCCTGCTCTTAAACGTTGTAAAGCATCATTAACACCTACTAACGGTACAGTTTCTATTTCAGGACGAATATTTGCTAATAGACTAAAATCGAGCATTTTTTCTGAATCGTGAGGTGTTCCTGTTAAAGAGCCTTGAATTTTACTTATACAGTAATAACAAATAGACTTGCGAATACTAAGTTATATAGAACCTGCTAGCAAATTAGGGGTGGTTATAAAGCGAACTTATAGAAAACATTTAACATAAAATCTCTTATACGCAATTAAAAAAGGAGATCCACAACTTAATCTCCTTTTTTCTCATTTGTAGGTACATAGGCCTAGTTCTTACAAACTCTCAAGCAACTGTTTTATCTTTAGAACTCTTTCTTTAGCCTGTAGTTCAAGAAATCTGATTTTTTCATTATGCGTGAAACTATTCTCTTCAAAAAAAAGTAGTGTTTCAGCATCTGCCGAATTCATTAAGGCAACTTCTATAAGTTTAGCTTCCTCTTCCAGATTTTCTAATTCTTCAACTTCTTCCCAATCGTTTGCTTCATCATCTTCATTCTCTAATTCTTCGTGGGTGAAATTCAGCATGACTATCTCCTTAAAAGCCACAAAATACCATTCTTTAAAATTAATGTAAATTATTGATTTTAAATAGTTAATATTAAAATAATGTTCTCATTATATCCGCTGAAATATTGTTAAAATCTTTTTATTTTTATAAATAGAATCATTAGAGAAATGTTTAATTTTTCGAATAAAAGGAAGATATTAAAACTGCAAAATTCAAACTTAAATATAAAAAGTTATTGGCTCATTTTAGGGAGTTATTTTTTCCATTTGAAGCCATATCTAGGACAACTTCAGAAACCAACTTTTCAATGCCCAAACGTGCTTTCTCTGAGTCAGAATCGAGCCAACTTAATAAAGGAAATTCATTACAAAGCCCGATATATTGGCCATCCTCGACAGACCATTCGACTCGATAAGAATAGTATCCCTGCTTGCTCAATTTAAATAAAGGAGCCAGCAATTTTGAAGCCTGTTTGGCATCTGTACATAGCTCATCTATTTTTTGTCGAGTCAGAAAATAACTATCCGGATATTTTGGCATTTTTTATCTCATTGCAGGTTCAATGAAATTGAATCATAGCACCACGGATCAATGCAAAACATCTAAAAACAGTTCATCCGACTTATCCTGAATATCTTGGTTATGCTGATTTCTCCGGGCAATCTCACGCTCAATATAATCATCAATATCGTGATTTGAATCTGATGATTGAATCACTGCAAGCGGTATCTCAATTCCATGTTCATCCCAAGCCTTGCGCCGATCAATGTATTCATCAAGATTGGTAGCGTAGGTTTCCAGTCGTGGTAGATAGGTCAAATGTGGCGGATTGATGTCAATTTGTTGCCATGATTTTTTCAGTCTTCGCTTTAAAAACCGTTGGCCAAAATGCAAAAGCTGTCCTGTTTGTTGGCGGTTTGCCTTAAATACTGCCCACCGCTCAAGCATTGAGAAATAAGCCTTTAGCTCTGCTCTATTGCGCTCTGCTGCATTATTCCGTTTTTGGCTAATCAGTTTATTAACAATGTCCACCAGTCTTTTTTTCATAACCTCGAAAGAGGCTTTAGAGTAACGCCATGACCAAGCGTATGACCGAATTCGGTCCTTAAATTCCTTATCGTCTTTTTGAGCAAGCTGCTTATAGCTCTTATGATCAGTCCTCACTAGCTCGAAAACCATGTGCTGTGTGGCTTTGAAGCAAATTGGATCATTCAAGATAAACTGTAAATTCTCATTGTCACTAAAGTACTTTTGAATCGCTGCAATTTCAGCATCAATAGTTGGCTTAATCCAATTAAAATCTTTAAATCTTTCTTGTAATTTACTGATTTTATCTCGATCTTTTATCTTGGTAATTTTAGAAACGGTCACACCATTTTGTAAATTAAAATCACGACTATTTGGGGTCGTAAACAATAAATGTAAATTCCATAAATTCGGGTTAAAAACCTCACGCTGCAAGATCAAAGTACAAATCGGCAGGCCTTTTTCAAGTCGATAAGTCCGTTGTCTTGGAGTTTGATTGAGGTCATATCTGGCCGTTAATTTCTCAAGTAAATCATCAATACTTTTTTGACTGCTATCAAAACTAAAATGGGTATAAAAATATGCCCCATTTGCTACGTGGTCAGCTAACCGTTGAAGTGTATATTTTCCATTTGGACTAAAGACAATCATTTTAAATTTTGTAATCTAGGGTTTTTAGTCAAAATAACCCATTTTTTGTGCAAAATAAACATTGTAATGTAGTAAAAGAAAAATAAGACTTTTAAAGCTTTTCGGGCGTAGCCCTGCCATACGAAGTATGGCATTAGAATTGGTTTCTCCGGAATATTTGTAATAGAGTAAATAGTAGTTCCTGCAAAATCAGATAGACGGTACTTATTTTATGTTTTATGCTCATTTCATCATTGAATGAAGTGCGCCTGACCAGTGCATTAAAACCGACCTTTTAAACCGTGTTTTAGTGTGCCTTTGGCACACTAAAACTTTGATTTTTAAACTGCTCATACTCGCTGACCTAACCAGTCGGAGAGTACCTGACGAAGCGGACTGCTGGAGAAATTTAGCTCGGTACGCTTTGATGGGAGCTGGTGAGATGAAATACTCACCTTCGATCCAATCCAATATCTATTCTTGGCTTAGGCTAGGAGTTGGGCGACAAGGAAACGGAATCACGGTGACGTGGCGCATGGGTAGTGATAGCCATGCTAGGTATTTTGATACTGAAATCCTGTTTTGAAGAAATGGTTAGGTGCATTCAGGATGAAAGCCCCGTTAATAGCCACCGTTCCAGATTGATGCACGAGTTATGTTGGTCTGGTTCGTGACACACACGATGGATTTTGAGCCAACTGAGAAGTTGGAGGGTTACAAGTCGAAAGATGGCGTAACTGGCACTCGATGAAAGTCGAGGTCAATTGATAGCTCAAACGTGTAAATGCGAGAGTGCGACTCGCTATGTGTATTGCGTGTGCTTTACCCTCAGTAATGACGATCTGATTTTGTAAGCGATTTTTTGGGACTGCGAATCGTGAAGAATGGAAAAAATCAGATGGTCTAGAGGATAGGCGTTCTGCAAATTAAGGCTTCAATAACTAACTTGGGAAGCACAGCACCGTATGCTGCATGAATTGGTTAAATGCAGATGTTAAATGGTGAAGTGTGGGAGCGATCTTGAGTAGCGCATATAAAGTGACTTTTGTCGTGGAAATTGTATTCCTTGCTTGCGAGGGTAAAAACCATAGCTACCGTGCCAGAAATGGTCTGTTAAGGGAATCGTGGTTTTGCGAAAAAGTGATGTTGGGATGCGTAGAGGTACGCATTGAGTAAGTGCTTATGTCATGGTAACAGTGGCATGAGTCAAGAAAAATCAAAAGGTTAAAGGGGAGTTTGGTCACTCTCTGCTGCGCAAGTTGGTCGCTTGAGCTAAACTAAATTTAATGACATACAGATTTTCAACTGTTTGAATTGTTTGAAAATTTAAGAAATGTGGAACTTAATTCGTTGTAGAAACTACTTCGACCATCGGGAGATGGCAAGGAAGTCTATGCTGGGTCAGATGTGTGCAAAGCTAATCGGATGACCTGTTTTAAGCAAAGCTTTTTTAAGTTGGATTACAATTTTTGAAAATATTTATTTGTTAGAAAACAATTAGTTGTAATAACTTAAAATTCGATGGTTTACCATTTTTTTTGATAAAAAAGGCGTTCATGGTTCAAATTTGGCATGTTGAACTGCGTTAAATTGCGTGAACTCTACGTTAGTGAGATATGCACCCATCCCCCGATCTATGCCAAAGATCAAAGGGGTATGGGATGTCTACTAGAAAATTGAGAATGACAAAAACTTTTAATTTAAAAAACTTTTTCTAACTAATTGTAAAAATTATTAGTAAAGCTAAAGAAATAACTTTTAATCACAATAAATATCTCTATTTCTCTCTCATTTGCGATTTAAGCTATTTAATCTTAAGAATGTATCTTTGATTAGAAAAAGAGTTAAATGAGCTATAACCCCCTATTTCTTGCGTTTAAATAGCACTATCAAATAGATCAAAGATAAATAAGAACATTCTACTAACTACTAAGTGCTCTCACTCACTCAAGTCCCCACATCCCTCGCTTTGCTCGGGCTGATGGTGAACGTTGAGTGAGTTTCGGCAATACTCACCCTAAGGGCGCGATTTTGAGAAAAATCACAATCCCTTAAGTATTGCCGAATAACCTGATTGGGCTGACGGAGCCACGCATCGGTCGTATCCGCACATAGCTTTGCTGACTATGCAGACAAGGACTAAAGGCTTTGCACCTCTCTCCACGCGCTCCTTGTCGCTACACGGCTGTATCTCTGCGAGGGTTTCCCCAACATACAACTTAACAGTCCGATGTAACTACTCCCAACGCTCCGCTTATGTGAAGTTCCCCTGTAGCGGTTTAGCCTTTCGACTATAGCTACAGTACGCCAGTGACACTTATTCCTACCACACGTACTGCATGCCGACCATAAAATGGACACGCAGAAGCGGGCAAAGCTCGATCTAAGATACTTGTTTGATGAAAAAAAACACTTAACTAACGAAGACTTTTCAATTTGGGCTTGATATTACTGCACATAACAGTGAAAATAGAGTTCAGGTACAAAAGCCTTTGGGTGAAATCATAACGGTCGCCAAACCTTATGATCTTCGTTACTTGATGTTTGTCCATCAAATAACTGCGTACCGACGAATATAGAGCCCTGCTTGATGTAAGTCAAGTGGGGCTTATTCGTTTTTTTACTATAAGAAAATATTAAATATTATATATTTACCAGAGTATTTCATATCTGCGGTATATGGTGTAACTCTAAAATAAAGGTCAGTTTTGACATAAAATATATGCTCATGCTTATATTATTTGCCTTCAAAGATAATAAATAGGACTTGAAAACTAAATGGCTAAACTCTCACTGAGCGAAGTATCCAAACAGTTTAATGTCGATAGATCAACTATCTACAGAGCTGTACGCAATGGACGCTTATCACGTTCCAGTGATGGCCAATTTGATATTGCCGAAGTGATTCGATGCTTTGGTGAACCAGAACAAGTATCTAAACCGACTGAACCACAGAGACAAAGTAGTGATACCGCAACACAAAAACTCATCGCTCATTTAGAAAATGAAGTCAGAAAATACCAAGAACGTGAAGAACGTTTGATGCAACAAATTGACCGTATGCAAACCCTTATTGAGTTAAAAAGTGTGGCACCTGCCACAGCAGTGCAACACCCTGACGCTACAGCATGCGACAGCCAAACACCACAGCATGCAACAACAGATCAAGATATTGAAAATAAAGAAAATTTAAATAAGGATGTGGCAGCAAGTGTGGCAATGCCACAACAAGATGCCACAGTACGCGACAGCCAAACGCCACAGCGTGCCACGTTGCAAAATATGGCAGCACCACAACCTAAAAAACGGGGTTTATTTGGGCGTGTATTAAATGCCGTATTCAACGATGATGAATAACGTCAATCTTCTACCTGACGCTTTTTAATTTTAAAAGTTCCTCGATTAACCACTCGGTGAGCTGATTACGACCATATAAGTGTTTAACCACAGTTGGTTCACCATTCGGTGCTTTGCTCACTAAGACATCATTTTCAACATAAAGAACGGGGCCATTTTGTTTTGCTTCGATAAAGCATTCTTGAAGTACACGCGCTGCGACATTAGCAATCTCACGTTCTTTGTCACTTTCATCAATTAGATATTGATTTGACATATTTACCTCTATTAGCAAAACACTGGATTAAATTATTTAGTATCAGAGGACCACAAAACAAGAAGAAATAGGGTAAAAATTGGCAATAATATCCTGCACCACCGTTCATGTGGATTGTTTAACTGAGATGAACAAACCCGTGGAACATTGCTCACTTATTGAGCGTGGAACGTGATAAATCATAAAAAAAGCCCGAACAGGGATGTTCGGGCTATAAACTAGAAACTACAGCATTGATTTCTATAAATAATTATAACGCATTTCGTATAACGTGCATTATGTTAATTTTAGGAATTTTTAACAATCCGTAAGAATACTATACGTTAACTGCCTGGCATCAGTTCCAAATGGCTGCACAATAAATGTTATGTATAAGGCTCCCTCAGTAGAGTTTTTTACTTTATATGGTTCAAAATGTCCTGTACCCAAACCATTTTGAGCATTAATAACAAAAAAATTAATCTCTACATGCTCTACATTTTGTACTTTGAAAGAATCTAATGGCTCAATATCACTATATCTAAAATGGAAGTTTACTTTTACTCCATCAATATTTATCTCAATTAATTTTGATTGAGTATGAATAATTCCAGAGTTTAATAGTTTGAGCCCATTTACATTGGTCGTTATATTTACAGTCATGTCTTACTTTCCTTATATTTAACAGAAGGTATATAAGGTATTCTTATTAAATTCAATGAAATAATTATTTTTTCAGTGTCTTATGAATAGTTAGAGAAAAACGATGAATATTAATGGTATTGGGGTTACATCACCAACGGAAACTAAAAGCATAGAAATGCAAGGTATGGTACGAATTGGTGGCGATGTAATTGGGGCATTTGATGATGAAATAATTACTGCATTAACTAATACGCAAGATCTAATTGGAGCAGTACTTCGTATTCACTTCTGTTTAGAGGAGTTTTTAAATATTTGGTGCAATAAAATTACAAATAATTCTGATTTTTTTGACTTCGGGTTCATTGGATTTGACAAAAAAATTAAAATTGCAAAAAAATTAGGACTCTCCGAAGATTTAGCAGTAATTTTTAAGTTATTTAATAACATAAGAAATAGATATGCTCATGATACTTCAGCAAAAATTACTATAGATCAACTTAATGACATTAGATTAAGAATTGATCTTTTACCAAACTTCGGAACAACACCAATACCTAAATGTGATGATCCAAAATTTGAGACTTTAGTTGGAAATAAAAACTTATCTTGGGGTGGAACAGATATAACCACTAAAGATCGAATGGTTTTTCTATATTTTGTTTTCTCAATGAAAATTTTAGGTAGTTATGCAAGGGAATTTCAGAAAAAAAATATATCTTTCACCTATGTTCGCTAAGTTAAAATTTAGATTATTTTGATAAATAATTTACTGCCATTTAACATAATGGGCGTTATACGAAATGCAATTGCAATAATACTTAAATATCAGTAAGTTAAGATAAAAGAAAAAGTTAAAAGATCAGTAGAATCCCGGCTTGGAAACAAGTCGGCTTTTTTATGAGCAGTTTTGATAGTTCTTGCCAATAATTTTGTTTAAAAAGTAGTCGATTTTTCGGTTTTTCTAATATTCTCAACGTCCCAGGATCTAAAATTATCCCCATTTCCTGCGGATAAACCTGGGACAGTTTTTAGCCTATCTTGTACGCATATGCTCACAACAATTCCGGCCCTTTGCGTCTATACGCAATAATAGAATTTTCATATGATTAAGTGGTCAGGAACAGGAAGTTCCATATAATTAAAAATAAGCACCAGGATGGCGCTATATAAGACACGCAAGAGCACAGAGACCTAATGTTCCAATAAAAAACCCTGGCAGGATGCCGGGGTTTTTTATTATCTAAACTTCTTAAATGAGAGTCGGATGAGCATCTAGGATACGGATTAAAGTCGCTGCAGGACCAGTCGGATAGCGACGGCCTTGTTCCCAGTTTTGTAGGGTTCTGGCACTGATATGCAAACGTGCAGCAAATTCAGCTTGGGTTAAGCCTGTTTTCTCACGTACTTCCTTAATATCCGGCAATTCAAGCTCAGTCACTCGGCTTGCTTTCATTTCATTGCGTTTGATGGCGCCAGCTTCTTTGATTGAAGCAACCAGGTCATCAAATAAGTTGTTATCCATGAAATTGCTCCTTCACTAATTGACGCAGGATCGAGGTTTCTTTGTCTGTCAGATTATCTTTCACAGACTTTGGATAAGCTACCAGGAAAAAGATCTGATCATCTTCTGTAACCCAATAATAGATCACACGGATACCGCCACTTTTACCTTTATTACCTTGAGCACAGCGTACTTTACGGATTCCACCGCCATTCTTGATTAAGTCACCTTTATCAGGCTGTACCAAGAGATCTTGCTGGAGCTGACGATACTCTTCATCACTTACAAGCTCTTTTATTTGCTTGGTAAAAATACTGGTTTCAATGAATAGCATAGGTTTAAGTACGTCAATGGCGTATAAGAATTTTAGCAGTTTTAGAATAAAAAAACGAGAGCCCTAGGCTCTCGTTTCGCATAATCTGCATTATGTTAATTTTAGAAATATTTAAAATTACATCCGCAGTAAGTTTTAATGATGCTCTTTATTCATGATAGCGTCGTGATATGTCGCTTTAGTATGTTTTTCTTCTATCTTATTGAAAAATAATTGTTAAAATTAGAATAATAGTTTTTAACTTTCGTAAAAGTCTCTTGTTAAATATTGGATACAATAGAAGGAATAATAAGATATGCGATTACTGCCTAATACATCTCTCGTTGCAATAATTAGTAAAGAAGAGCCTTCCGTAGATAAAATTAATGACATGTTACTACCATTTTCTGATGTTTTTTATAATGACAGGATTGGTGACGTAGATGAGGCAGTTAAAATTTATAGGGACATGACTGATGATCGAAAAAACTATGAAGTTGCTGTTGACGATATAGTATTTTCACCTGATGGTACATATTTTTTGGGTGTTGGTTATAGTCCCGATGATCAATTTCTCTTTGATAAGAAATTGATTGCTTGGGAAAAAAGTAAAGAATATCCATATGATGATATTTTAGTTCCTATAAAGGAAGGCTATACGGTTGCTAGAAGTCTTTGTAAGGATGCTATGACATTTGAACAATACCTTGAATGTTACCGTGGTTTAGGTCATTTTCCTGGACAATACTTTGATGAAGAAAAGCAAGCAATTTATAGTTGGCACAACCCTAATGCCAGATGGATACATTATGATTTGGATTTAGAGATCGCTGAAAAATATCTTCTAACTACAACAGGTAAGCGCCTGCATAGTTGCAAAATTTCAGAACTTAATTTTGACGCGGAAAGAAAGAACCTCATAACAAATGCTATGAATGATTATTATAGCTATATTAGCTGTCTAGGTGGTTTAGAAAATAAAGGAGAAACGTTTCAAGACATCATCAATAGATTTCCTACACTAAATTTTCAAGAAAGATTAAAAATTTATAAAAATCAGCCTGTAATTCATGCTTTCATTAATGCCTTACGTAATGAAACTATAGACCTAATAAGAGATAATTTTAAAGCAGATGGCTTTTTAAATCTTAGTTTAGAGGAATATCTTGCAAAGCGCCCTTTAACTCCATTCTTTGTTGAGAATGTACTAATTGTTGATGAGAACAGTGAGTATAACGGTTGGCATTGTACTTCACCTGAATATATGAATAAATCTGTTCACGATTATCATGCTCATTATGATGATTGGGCTGATAATTACTTCACCGATAGCCAATACGAAAAAGAATGGTTATCAAAATTTCAACAATTAATTAATCAACATTCGAAAGAATATTGGATTTCAATAGTTGAAATTACAACTAGATCCGATGCACGGGATCAGGACTCTTTCATTTAGCTTACATTTCACATAATGATGATTATGCGAAATCAATCAAAAAAGCCTAGAGAGAAGTTTCTAGGCTTTAGAAGATCATCCTTTAAACTGCATTTTTTTCGCTTTACTTCCACTTGCATAAGTCCAATTTAAACCAGTACCAAATCCAGGTTTCCTAGCTTTTGATCCTTCTGCAATCCGATCACTTACATAATCGTCAATATTTTTGATTGTTACATCCACATACTCACGGTCAATCACTTGAAATCGAATTAATAAGTCTGGATGTAAAATATTTCCTTCGCTTTTTTCAGCACGTAATGTAACGCACCAACGAATAAATCGCTCTCGGTATGGCTCCAATAGTTCTGTTAAGTGTTGTTTTTGAACAGGAGTGAATAACTTAGCACTTTGGTCATTTTGATGTTTTCGAATTAGCTCTTTTAACTCACCATCAGGAATACCGACACCTGTACATATTGTTTCCACATCATATTCAGCAATAGATACTTTTTTCTTACTAGAATGTTTAATATTTAAAGGAACAAGCCTTGATGACCGATTATTAAAAGTAAACCTGATCGTAGCATCAGTTTTGGGACTACCGCCAGCAACGGTACGACCTAAATCAGTATCACTACTACTCACATCAATAATATTATCTAAATCAAGATTTAATGCTTTTAATAACTTACTAGATATATCTTTTTCTTGAGGAAAAGCATTAGTGTTGTATTTCTTTAAAGACTCAATATCTTTAAAAATATCCAAAATATACTTTTCATATAGCTTACCAAGTCGATCTGAAGTTACCCCATGTTGGGTATGAGGTAACTGATCTATCCCAAAATCATCATATAGCTTACTTAATAGTTCTGTACGCATTCTTTATCTCTATCAATGCCTTAGATATTTTTCGTACAAGTAGGATAAAGAAAGATTGACTTATAATGTTTATTACGGATAATTAGGAAAATTATAGATTTTGACCGTAAATGAAACCTGAAATATTGAAATTGATTCGTAGTAAATTGGATCTAACTCAAAAGCAAGCATCTGAAATTATTGAAGTTAGTGATAAAACATGGCAACAGTGGGAATCAGGTAAAACAGAAATGCATCCTGCTTATTACTCTTTTCTCCAAGAAAAACTTAAAGATAAGATTAACTTTGAGGAACTGAGCGCTCAAAAAACACTCCAAAAGAAGATATTCGATAAATACAATCAGAATCAAATTACTAAAAATGCGGAAGAATTAGCTGAAATTACTCATATTGAAGAAAGAAAAGATGCTTATAGCAGTGATTTCAAATTTATTGATTTATTTTCTGGTATCGGTGGAATAAGGCAATCATTCGAAGTGAATGGCGGAAAATGCGTCTTTTCATCTGAAATAGATCCCTTTGCAAAATTTACATATTATACAAATTTTGGTGTAGTCCCTTTTGGAGATATTACAAAAGTTGAGGCTACAACTATTCCGCAGCATGACATTTTATGTGCAGGCTTTCCGTGTCAGCCATTTAGCCATATTGGTAAAAGAGAAGGCTTTGAACATCCAACTCAAGGAACAATGTTCCATGAAATTGTTCGTATCATTGAAACAAAAAAAACCCCAGTTTTATTTCTAGAAAATGTTCCTGGTCTCATTAATCATGATGACGGAAATACATTAAAAGTCATCATTGAAACACTAGAAGATATGGGCTACAAAGTTCATCATACGGTACTAGACGCTAGTCATTTTGGTATCCCACAAAAACGTAAGCGTTTTTACTTAGTAGCTTTCCTAAATCAAAATATTCACTTTGAGTTTCCTAAACCTCCAATGATTTCTAAAGATATCGGTGAAGTTTTAGAAAGCGATGTAACTGGATATAGCATTTCAGAGCATTTACAAAAAAGTTATCTCTTTAAAAAAGATGATGGTAAACCTTCTTTAATTGACAAAAATACGACTGGGGCAGTTAAAACATTAGTTTCTACCTATCACAAAATTCAACGATTAACAGGTACTTTTGTTAAGGATGGAGAAACAGGTATCCGTCTTTTAACAACGAATGAATGCAAAGCTATTATGGGTTTTCCAAAAGATTTTGTTATTCCTGTATCAAGAACTCAGATGTACCGTCAAATGGGTAACTCTGTCGTAGTTCCGGTGGTTACAAAAATTGCAGAACAGATTAGTTTGGCACTAAAAACTGTTAACCAACAATCCCCGCAAGAAAACTTTGAATTAGAACTCGTTTAAAAAAAATATAGCCCCTAATTGAGGGGCTATTTAACATAAAATCTCTTATACGCAGCCCAGGTTAATCCTGGGCTTTTTGTTCAATCTGACCATTGGCTTCAAACATGCCAGGATTGGTGATCCGGATGCTTTCCTGACAATTTCCACAAAGCATTAACCCTGCAAATTTTTGAACATTTTCCTTTAATTCACAGAAATCACATGGCCGAGGAAAACTAAGGATACTTGCCGAGTTGACCAATTCAGTTGACATAACACTTCACCCTTTAGCTGTACACGCTTATTTGTAATAAATTTCAATATGTTATACCTGAATTAATGCATAAAGCGTGTACATTGCTTGTATACCCTATGTGTACAGCATATTTTCAATGATTTTAGAAACTTACTGTCATTTAATGTATACATAGGTGTACACATGCGAATCAATATAAATCAAATATTTAATCAATTCTTGCGTGTACACTTTCTGGAACTCATTTTTAAGTCAAAACAGTACAGTCATGTGCCAGTTTTTCTATCGTAACGACTGGTAAAGATGACAAAATCGTTATTCATTTACTATGAGAATATTTTGATACCACTTAATATATTGATAATTAACATTAAAATAGATAATTCTGGTATCATTCTAACAGTACAAGTGATACCAAAAAAACTATTTATTAAACAACAACTTAAAGTGTAAAAAGTGCCTTTTGTTGGTATCATCAGCGGTATCATTTAATTTATATATAAACCAATAACTTAACTACTTTTCTTTCTATTTTTTGGTATCAGATTCTTCATCATAATTAATCGTCTGTACGCCTTATAAATCATGGATTTTGAGCTTTTATCTTTAGATGCGTGGTGTGTGAACCAAAAATTGCCGGTATGTACCGGCTCCCAATCCATTTAATTGACTTAACTGACAGTAAAGATAGTGCTTGGCCAAAAGAGATCCTGACTATTGTATTTTTAAGAGAAAAATCTATAAGCGAAAACTCTAGCCTACAGGTCAAAAATAAAACCTAAGTTAAAACGCTCTCACATGCGATTTCAGCCACATTTTTACATAAGACATAGAATCGACTATTGAAATGAGTAATCAGGTCAAAAAACGCAAATGAGCGCCAAATAGAGACTATTTTTATTCTAATCGGGATGAATAGAGTGAGTGTCTACGAGCGAAGCACCAAAATTCGCACCTCGACTCTCTGAAAAACAGCTTTTTAGGCTGTGAAGCCTAAATAAGCGTAAATCACATGCAGAAAATTGGGCCTAGATCGAGCGTAGCGAGTAAAAAAGCTTTATGAGCGAAGCGAATTCCGAGTTTCTTTTGCTCTTGTTTTTGCTTTTTCTCAAAGTCACAACAGGATGATCTAAAAAATTGCCCCACGAATCGAGCGAAAGCGAGATTCAATAGAGTTTGAGCGTAGCGAAAACCAAGGGCAATTTTTTCAAACGTATTTTTAATTATTTTTATATCTTTTAAATCTTTTCATTGAGCTGTATCCCTTATGGAGCAAGCCTTTCAACGTTCAACTATGACGGATTGACTACTAACTATGACGGATTGACTACTAACTATGACGGATTGACTACTTAACTATGACGGATTGACTACCAAATATGACAAGTATATAGTTGTCATATATAAAAGAAAATCAATGGTTTTATT
>NZ_JBZAYS010000004.1:0-18836 GCF_058242845.1 Acinetobacter sp. 789_lipA
ATAAACGTCCATGTATAAGCTCTGTAACCCTTTATTTTATAGGGCTACAGAGCATCTAAAAACATTAAAAGTATTTAAAAATAATTAAAAACGTGAATCATGAAAAATTGCCCTTGGTTTTCGCTTCGCTCAAACTCTATTGAATCTCGCTTTCGCTCGATTCGTTGGGGCAATTTTTGGTTAATATTTTCGTGACTTTTAGAAAAAGCAAAAGCAACTCGGAATTCGCTTCGCTCATCAGCTTTTTTTTCGCTACGCTCGGTTTAGTACTCAAACTTGGAAAGTTCGCACCCATTCGGGATGCTCTGTAAAGCAAGTGATTGATGGATAGGGAGCTTGTAATCAGGGAAAGGGATAAGCAATTTTTTTCAGTTCGCTCGTAGACACTCGCTCTGATATAACGATTAGAGGCAAAAAATAGGGGGTAGGCGCGTTTTTTAACTGATTACCAAGATTACCTATATCAAATAGAGAAAATGGCTTAAAACGCAAATGAGCGCAAAATGGAAAGCAGTTTATAGTCGTACTCAGGACTTTGATCTCAGTTATTTATGTGTGATGAGGGACACACAGATTTTTAATTTCGTTCAGCAGAATCGGCTGCGTCAGGATTTTTTAAGTGAGGTCCCCACTAACCGTTTATAAAAAGTCGGATCAAAGACTTTGATTTCACTTGTTTTCTCAAGGTTCTTGGAATTTCTGGATCCGATGCCACTCGAATCTGATCTTCTAGGTCGATTTTTACAAATGTGGCTGGAGGGTTTAGACCGCCAAGTCTATGAAGTTGCCAAACTTCATCCTCAAACCACATTCTTCCAATTCTCTTACACACTCCAACTTAATGGCGTGTCCTTTCGTTACTCATTTCAACGCTCGCCTTTCACTCGAATTGAAATGCTTCCTTTGCCATTACAGCAAAGCCCTACTAAGTCACTCTCCCACAGTTCTGTTTTCGGAAGTTGCCTCCGATTGAATAAAGACCTCTTCAAATTAAAGAGAAATCTTTAAGCAATACGGCTTCGTCATTAAACAAAACTGCTTCCCAAGTTAGTATTAAAACAGTTGTTTTCAGTTGCCTGAAAACTGGCAGAACCCGTACCGATCTCCTGCATACAACACCTACATTCCTATCTCCCCTGATCGCAGTTCCAAGTCGTATCAGGTTTATACAATGCTGTATGCAGTTAATAATCATCCACGTTCACGCCTTACCCATATCGACATACACAGCCTAAACAGCACCATGTTGACGACCTTACAGGCTTGAGCTATCCATTGATCTCGACAGCAAAACAGAATGTCATCCGACAATTTCACTGTTTCACCTAAAATCGAGTACCGATTGCGCCAGCTTTCGCCTTGCAACCCTGACACCTCACGATGCCCTCAAAAGCCCACCTGTGGGTATAACCTACGCCCTTGTCTTTATTTTTGTTTTTGACTTGAAGCGTCTGGTTATCAGCTATTGACGAGGTTACTCATTCCGTGAGTCCTCTGACTGTCTGTTTTAATACAGGGTTTCGGCCCTTTCAGCCTAGGAGGGAAGTTACTCCCACCGCCACGTCACCGTGATCCCGTGTCCTTGTCGCCCAACTGACCTCCACCTTGGGAGTGGAGGGTGTTCATTCATCAAAATGAGTGAACAGGTAGAAAGCGGGAGTCACACCCGCTAGCCCCTCGTGTAGCCGCGCCAGCTAGAGTTTCCTCACGCACGCAGCTTCACCACTAAAGCTTCTCAAAGACTGGCAATCCTCAAGAAGGGGGAGTGTGTCTGATTCATGGGTAGGCAACCCAGGAACCAAACAGAAAAGAATTGGCTCATGGATTGGCAGTCCACGCAAAAAATCAAAGACCCTAAAAGCGTTATATTTGATCAAGTTGCGGTCGTCAAGCCTATTTCGGGGAACTGCTATTTATAGAATCACCAAAGGTGGTTCCTTATCCTGCTTAAAAACTTCAAAAATGCAATTTTTGGGTTTTTAAGGATTTTTTATAGAATTTTCACTAAATATCTTTTATAAATCTCTTATAGAATCACTTTATTAAAATCACTTTGAGAGTAATAAAAAATGATTTATTACAGCTACTTTCCTAAAGACTTTACAAAAAATGTCATGGGAATGATGACAAACGAATATGATCTTGTTTCTAAGAAATTTAGGTTCAATACGAATAATAATGAAGCAACTCATATGATTGCTAAATGGATTGAACGTTATCATTTACTGGAAACAGCTCAGCAAACCTATCGGAGAAGATTGAACAGTGAGCCGGTTTTTAGCTTGCTAGTTAATTTCAGTTATAGTTATTTACCAGGGCTGAGTGAAAATGAGTGTTGGGAAAAAATTGCTAAAAATGAACCTGGTTTTTTAGTGCAAGTAGAGGCTTACCTGTTTTGTCGAACCAGTGATGCTTTCTTATTTGATGAAAAAACTCAAAAGGTTTTGAATAAAAAAGACAAACAAGATTTAGTGAAGATTAACCGTAGAATCTTTGAGATTTGTCCAAGTTCAGAATCTTTTAACTATATCGGCGATGTTGATCCAATCCGCTCTGGTAAATATGAATTGGTACGTCTGACCAAGCCGAAAAAAAGTATTAAAGAGCTTCAAGCCAAGAATTGGACCAACGAAAAACACGCTACAGACTGGACCTGGCGTCTAACTGATAAAGCCTATAAGGAACAACTGGAACAAGGAAAAAGGGTCGTCTTACGGTTCCAGAACCTGATTGAAAAAAATGCTAGTCTGGATGAGAAGAAAGCCTATTTTGAACGCCATTTCCGGGCCTTGGAGGGGTATTTAGGCTACCGTGGCGTACGTCAGCAGATTGGGAATTTGTATCATCTGGAAAAACGCTTATTCAACGATAAGTATAATCATCCCTGGTTTGATCATGGAGCCAGGACATTAAAGCTTTCATATATTAAAAAGATTAAAAATATGATTGCCAACAATACACCGTATCAAGAAGCTGAATCTTGTTATGTGAGTGTATTAATGGAAGCTTTCATTACAAAACACGAAAAACAGAGGGAGAAATCCAATAAAATTGAGGTATAGGGTATTTTCTTAATTAATCGGAATCAACACTGGTGGAAAATTATGCCTAAATATCCTGATGATTATTATCTGACACGCCAAGAAATTGATGATTTGAGAGCTGATACAAAACACGCAGCCAAATATATGAAAGCTTTGCTCGATTTTAAGATTGAAGACCGCTATTCATATAGTGTGAAGTGGTCCGCCGAGGACGGAGAATTTATTGGACTCTGTGCCGAATTCCCTTCGCTATCCTGGCTAGATCCAGACCGTGATAAAGCACGCTCAGGCATTGAGAGACTTGTCTTTGATGTATTACAAGACATGAGTTCCACTGGAGAAGCCATACCTTAATATTTTTGGAAAAATGCCTGATTCCGCTGGATGTATTCATTCAGATTATTTGAATCTAAGCCGAATATTTGAAGTTTTTTATCGACATATTTAAAAAAGAAGCAGTAAACAATGTGCATTATCCCAAGTGCCAACGCTTCCATTTTGATAACCGGAAATAGAGCAGTCGTGTCCGTAACGAGAATTTCTAATGTGAAACGATTAAAAAAATAGATGAAAAAAGTCACCAGACTCAACAAAGTCAAAAGTGCATAGGCTTTAACACAAGCCTTGCAGTGCTTATTCATTTTTTCCAGTTTCTGAAAAGTTATAGGATTCATTTTGCTCTCTAGGCAGTTAAATTTTTAAGTGAAGAAATTTCTACCGATTCTAAATATCCAGGATTAAAAAAGGGAAAAAATTTCTGTTAGATGATCCCGTGCTTTGTAAAAAAAATATCAAAATTATAAAGAGTTGAATTCTATTAATACATTGAAATTAAACATAATTTTTAATATCGACACACATGATAGCTACCTAATGGAGCTAATTTAGGTAGCTATGATGTGTGATGCTAAGCTTTAAATTTTTTATAAAATATAAGCATTTGATTTTAAATATTATTTTGTTTATGTGGCAAAAATAAAACTCAAACATTAATATTTATAAGTTATTGAAATTAAATATAAAATTCAGATCACACATAATACCTACCTTGATGTGGAAAGAAGCTATTGTGTGTGTCGATCAGAGCATTATATGTAGAAAGGTCTCTAGTTCTTTATCCTGTCTACCCGACTTGTAATATGATTCATATATCAGCTAATTGGGAGTACGGCACTATGTCAACAGTAGATCTAATTGATGAAGATGACAATGAATCAGGTATTGCTGCCAAAGCTGCAAATGTACTTCGAGACCGCTTTATTGCCGCAGCGCAAAGAGGAACAGTGCTGTATGTAGAAAATGATAATTTAATGAGTAAAACACCGAATGGTGTGCCAATTTTGGTTAAACACTTGGACGGCCGGAATCCTGACCTTGCTTACCGACTTGCTGGGCGACGAACTTTTAAAATTAAAAAACGTAAAATTAATTCGAATTGAGGCAGGCTTTTACTCCCATTCGATCGAATTTCGAATAAGAGATGTTCTGTAAATTTAGAGTACCCCCTAAAGTAACGTCATGGCGGCCCCAATCCTGAACCTAAAATCAATGTCTTAGATGCCGTGGAACATCAATTTTAGTATGCTCAAAGAAAGTCTTAGATTTATACGTGACAATAAAAAGCCAGTTGTATGAACTGGCTCTTTCTATTTGGGATTTACTTACCCATTGCGATTTTTTACCGTACCTCTCATAAATTAACAGTCAAAGCTGAAGAAGTGTTCTGGGAAACAAGAAACAAAGGCTTTTTGAATATCACTGTATTCACCTTCTGGATGTTCTTCTAGATAACGTCGAGTCCAAATCAATGTTGCTTCATAATCGTTAAAGCTTTGGTCGAGTTGTAAAAAAATCCACAGTTCATGGGCTTTTTGAATAAAAAAGTCATTGATGATCATAAGCGCAATTTTCTTTTCAGTATTTGAATTCGGGTATGAGTACATCGTATATTTCTCCGATACTAAGGATAAATAGGTTATCTGATAAGCTATTTATAACACACAAATAATGTGTTTAACACATTTTTTATGTGTTTTTTTAAGTTTTATAGTCTGTGTTATACTTCTTATTCAAACAGATTGTATTTATCACGATGCCATACGAAGAATTTCAAAGACTTATGGGGAAAGCAGGTCTTTCAATTAAGGAATTTGCAACCTTATTGGACATGAACCCAAATTCCATAACTAACTATAAAAAGATCGGAAAAGTACCTACTCATATCGCTGTTCTGGTTTACTTACTTTCTAGTATGAAAGATGAGGGTATAGACTTTTACCCTATTTTTGAAAAAATTAAGTCGTATTCAAAAGACTAAGACTCTCGTTTTTTGATTGTTTTAAGCTGTTAGTGATGACGAAAAAAATGCCTGAACTTCAGGCATTTTTTTGTTTCAGGGACTTATAAGCCTCGATAGAACTTTTCAATAAGTATCGAGTTGTGAGAACCAGGGTGATCATCAAACTCTTATGTTCTGAGATCTTAGGTCGAGCAATCGGTAAACCGGACATTTCTATTTGGGGGTTACAACTGAATTTCGCATAAGAGATTTTATGTTAAATTTTTAATCGCACAAAAAAACACATATATTGGTGTGCTTAACACATATCAATATGTGTTATAATGCTTTAAATTTTTTTAGATTTTACTATGCCTTATGCCTTATTCAGAATTCCAGCGATTAATCGGTAAAGCAGGTCTTACCATTAAAGAATTTGCTGAACTATTGGGGATGAATCCCAATTCTATAACTAACTATCATAAAGTTGGTTTTGTTCCTTCACATATAGCCATTATCATTTCTTTAACTTCTTCAATGAAAGATCAAGGTATAGATTTTTATGAAATTTTTGAAAAAGTAAAAGAATATAATTGTGGTACTAATGAGGGGAAAATAGTAAGTGAATAAACCTCTTTTAGTAAACTTGAGTGATGCAGTACCACAAAAAATTAAATGTAAGCCGATTCTTAAATGGGCTGGTGGTAAAACGCAAATGTTAGACTCAATTTTGCCTAGATTTCCAAACTATTATGGAAAGTATATTGAGCCTTTTTTTGGGGGAGGAGCAGTCTTTTTTGCATTACAACCTGAGAATGCCGTAATTGCTGATAGTAATCCTGAACTGATTAACTTATATCGTACAGTCGCAGATGATGTTGAGGCTGTAATTGCTGAGTTAAAAAAATTTAAAAATACCGAAGAAATGTTTTATGAAGTTCGTTCTCAAGATAGGGAGACGTTATCTTCAGTAGAAGCTGCTGCTCGAACAATTTACTTGAATAAAACCTGTTTTAATGGTCTGTATAGAGTGAATAAAAAGGGACACTTTAATGTGCCTTTTGGAAAATACAAAAATCCTAAGATTTTAGATGAGGATAATTTAAGAGTAGCTTCTATTTTATTATCCAAGGCAAAAATCGTTTGTTCTGATTATTTGGACGTTTTAGAAAATTTTGCCTGTCCAAATGATTTGATTTTTTTAGATCCTCCTTATGTACCTATTTCAGAATATGCAGATTTTAAAAGATATACTAAAGAGCAATTTTATTTAGAAGATCATGAAAACTTAGCTAAAGCATATAAAGCTTTGAGCGATAAGGGATGTCATGTTTTTTTGACTAACTCTAATCATTCTATAGTTGAAAATCTTTATCATGGATTTAAGTATGAAGTTATCCAGACAAAAAGACATATTTCATGTGATTCGAAAACACGAAAAGGTGAAGATGTAATTATCTCAAATACTCAAAAAAATGAGAAATTTAGTTTGAATTTGGAAAAAATTTCAACATTATCTGAACAAATAAAATTATATCCTTCAACAAGATATATGGGGTCTAAGCAGAAATTACTCCCTTATATTTTAGGTATCGTTGAACAATTTAATTCACCAATATTAGTAGATTTATTCTCTGGATCAGGCATAGTCAGCTATTTGTTTAAAACGCTAGGTAGGCAAGTAATAACAAATGATTATATGAATATGTCACACACTTTCACAAAAGCGATGGTAGAGAATAATCATGTGATTTTAAGTGATGAAAAAGCCAGATCATTGTTAATAGAAAAGTATCCGATAGATGATTTCGTCCAGAAAAAATTTAAGGATCTATATTTTTCTGATGATGAGAATTTGTTGATTGATATTATTCGATCTAACATTCCGAAGCTTGATAATGAATATGAGCAAGCGATTGCTAGAAGTGCATTGATTCGCGCGTGTATGAAAAAGAGACCTCGTGGAATTTTTACATACACCGGTCATCGTTATGATGACGGAAGAAAAGACTTAGTTCTGACATTAGAAGAACAGTTTTTGAATGCTGTAGAAGCAATTAATCAGTCTATTTTTGATAATCATCAATCAAATATTTCATACCGAAAAAATGCTTTAGACGTTGAACTACCTGATAATTGTTTGATTTATATTGATCCTCCTTATTATTCGACATGTTCGGATAATGAATATGTTAGAAGGTACCATTTTGTCGAAGGGTTATCTCTGGATTGGAAAGAAATTGAAATTCAAGAGCATACCAAGACAAAGAAATTTAAATCTTATCCAACGCCTTTTTCATCTCGAAAAGATGTCTATGTTGCTTTTGATACGTTATTTGAGAAGTATAAGGAAAATATTCTTATTATATCGTATTCATCTAATAGCCTTCCGAATATGGATGAAATGTTGGTTATGTTACGTAAATATAAGGAAAACGTAGATGTGATACCAATAGATTATAAGTATTCATTTGGTAATCAAGCAACTAAGGTTGGGGACAACCGTAATACAGTTCAAGAGTACTTATTTGTAGCTTACTAAAGGGAAAAAGGAATAAAATCTTATTTTTATTCCTTTTTTTTTATAATTATGAGCACGTGGCTTCTTGGAAATACAACAGTTCGTAGCCCTTTCAGACTGATTGATGGGCTAAAAGTTTTTGCTTCAACTAATGGGGACATTAGGGGGACAAAGGAGAAAGAATTAGTATTCTGCAAAGCATTGGTTGATGGTGGAATTATTAGTTCTAATTTTGAAGCAAAAGATACCTCTGGCTTTAGTGATACAACATATAGTGTTGGTAGAAAATGGCGTTCCGCGTTAGAAAAATTGGGGTTTATAGAACAATTTAATCAAATTTATATTTTAACTGAAAATGGTAGGAATCTTCTCAATAGTCAAACTTTACAGTCTGATCAGGAGTGCTATTTAAGGTCATTAATTCTATATTCTTGTGAAGCTCAAAATTCAGATGATTCAATAGGATTTTTTTCTCCTTTGATGTTAACGCTTCACATCATGAAGGAATTAGAAAATAGAACAGGAACTAGTAAAATTTCCTTTCAAGAAATGGCAGCAGTTATCCAATTAACATTTAGTTATTCAGATATAAATCAATGTGTTGATGAAATTCTTACTATCAGAAGTAATAGGCAAGCATCTTCATCAAAAAAGAAATTTGATAGAGAATTATATCAATCGAAGTCTGCTAAAGCAGAAATTCAAGCTCCTAGTATCAAAGACTATGCTGATACTAATTTAAGATATTTAAAATCTACAGGTTTATTTACTGCCTCTGGTAAGGGAATTTGTTTCATTGATGACAAAAAAATAGTCATTGATAAGCTAATAGAAATGTATGGAACCTTTGATATAAGTCAATCTGATTTAAAAATTCAGAAAGGTGCTCCTTTACCAACAGATCATAAAGAAACAAACATATTATTAGCCGCGCAATTAGAAGAGACATTAAATAGAAATAGAATTTTATTTGAAAAAAATAGTTCTATATCACAAGCACCAATAGGTGAAATCAAAAATTATAGATATCACTTAGAAGAGCTACTTTTTGAAAATAATGAGAAAAAATTTGCTGAAAATCAAAAGAATGAGTGGGATGAAATTCTTGCTTATATGGATGTGCTAATTTCACCTAGACCAATGTCAATTGAGATTGGTGATAAAGAGATTTCTATTCCGTCAGGAGAAAAACCAGCATATTTTGAATGGGTCTTGTGGAGAGCATTTTTAGCTTTAAATCATTTAATCATTGAGCCGCAACAATGTCGGAGATTTAAGGTGGATCAGGACTTTAAACCTATTCATCATGCTCCAGGGGGGGGGGCTGATGTAATCTTTGAGTATGAAAATTTTAAAATTCTTGGAGAAGTTACATTAACGTCAAACTCTAGACAGGAAGCAGCTGAAGGTGAACCTGTAAGACGACATATTGCGGTAGAAACAGTGAATACACCTGATAAAGATGTTTATGGTTTGTTCCTTGCACTTACTATTGACACTAATACAGCAGAAACATTCAGGCATGGTGCTTGGTATCATCAAGAAGAACTTATGGATGTGAAAATTTTGCCATTAACTTTAGGAAGTTTTAAAAAATATTTGGAATCACTAAGAGAGAAAAATCAATTGGAAGCAGGTATTTTTGACTTGAAGAAAATGATGGATGAAAGTTTAAAATTGCGAGAGGCTTTAACGGCTCCACAATGGAAAAATGAGATTACTAATAAGTTTACTAGAGCTATCTAATTGGTTATTTTTCCTAAAAATAAAAAACCCCGGCATCCTGCCGGGGTTTTTCGTATGGGTTTGCTCGGTATAACTCCTGTCGTACCTTACAGTCCTTGTGCGTATCGTTGTTCTTATTATTGTGTAGAACTTCCTGTTCCTGATGAATCCATCATAAAAAAATTTCAGGAGCCTGGACAGCCGCAAAGGGCCGGAATTGTTGTGAGCATATGCGTACAAGACCGGCTAAAAACTGTCCCAGGTTTATCCGCAGAAATTGCGGATAATTTCCGAAGTGCAGGCATTGAGTTATCAGGGAAAAAGCGAAGTATGGGTGTTTTTTGATCGATTTTATTGGCAAGAACTATCAAAACCGCTCATAAAAAAGCCGACTTGTTTCAAAATCGGCTTTTTGCTCATTCTTGGATTTTTCTGATTTGAATAAGTGCTTGATATTCCAGTTAATATACAAGTGTACTTCGTATAATGCCCATTATGTTAAATGGAAGCAAACGACCTCCAAGAAAATCGGTATAGTATGAATAGTTATTGAGTAGATAAGAGAATTAAGTTAATGAAATACTCAAAAGAAAAAATAGTAAAAGCTCTCTTACTTGCTCCTTTACCACTACTTTTTTTCACAGCATTGCTATTTATCATAATGAATCGTGAATATAGTCTATATTCAATTTTTGTGGTTTTTGCAGGGCATGGTCTTGTTTACTTGGCTTATAGTATTTTGACAGTACCTTTTAGCTTTATGGTCTCAATTCTTTTAAATCGTTATAGTATTCTTAATTTGCTAACTATCTGTATTAGCTCTTTAATTATTGCTATGCCATTTTTTGTTCTTTTTGGATGGAGCCATACAGGAGAAGTTTCGAAAGAATGGTGGAAAATGTATACCAATACATGGACTATTTTTATGGCTCTCTTTCCTGGCTTATGTTATTGGCTGTTTTTAATTAATTTAAAAGATAAAGAATAGTTATGAAAAAAATATTATATTTTAATTTCTTAGCGATTATTTTGACTTATGTATCTTTGCTTTATCAAAAAAATATATTAGTTGCTCGCATAGTTGTAGATAAGCTTGAAAAAGTTGAAGTTATAGGAGGAGGATTTCCATTACAGTTTTTAGTAGATGGTGAAATATCTCCAGGCGGTAGTATAGCGCTAGATCCTTTAAATATTATTATAGGAATAGATCAATTCATTTTTTTATATTTTATTCTTGATTATTTATTTTGGCTTATGTGTCTTTTAGTCGGTTATGCGTTTTTTCGAAAGATAAAAGTGAAATTATAATGTCTAAAATATTTCTCTGTACACGACAAAAATAGATAACTCATTGAAATAATGTCACAATAATTGTTTTCTAACGACGAATACTATGACACATCTCAATGAGTTATATCTTATCTTAAACAAATCTCTAAAATGGAACAAGTCACATTTAAAGTGCTTTGCGCTCATCATGCTTGTGATCATTTTAAAGCAAACATGTAATCTTTCTTCTGCATCTAAAGCCTTGCCCATCAAGTGCTTACCACAATCATTTTATCGACGTATGCAGCGCTTCTTTGCAGGTCAGTATTTTGATTATCGTCAAATTTCTCAGTTGATTTTCAATATGTTTTCATTCGACAAAGTGCAACTGACTTTAGATAGAACCAATTGGAAATGGGGAAAACGAAATATTAATATCCTGATGCTCGCAATCGTTTATCGTGGAATAGCGATACCTATCCTTTGGACATTGCTTAATAAACGTGGAAATTCAGATACGAAAGAGCGTATTGCTTTGATTCAACGCTTTATAGCCATTTTTGGTAAAGACCGTATTGTGAATGTGTTCGCAGACAGAGAGTTTATCGGTGAGCAGTGGTTTACATGGTTAATTGAACAAGACATCAACTTCTGCATTCGTGTTAAAAAAACTTCATTGTCACCAATCATTTAGGAAAGAATCATAAAATTAGTGATTTATTTCGCCATCTTAAAGTTGGTCAAATTGAATGTCGTAAACGACGGATTTTGGTTGGTCGGGTGAAACTATATATAAGTGCACTACAGTTAGAAAATGGAGAGCTTTTACTCGTCGTTTCTCCTCAGTTTAATGCCAATGCTATTCAGGATTATGCATTACGCTGGGAAATTGAAACCTTATTCAGTTGTCTCAAAGGACGCGGGTTTAATCTTGAAAATACGCGCTTGACAGACCCTAGACGAGTGAAAAAATTGATTGCGGTGTTAGCTATAAGCTTCTGTTGGTGTTACTTAACGGGTGAATGGCAACATAATCAAAAAAAAGCGATAAAAATAAAGAAGCATGGACGACTCTCAATGAGTTTATTTCGCTATGGTTTAGACTATGTTCAAATGGCGATTCAGCGTTTAATTGGTTTTGGGAAAAAAGAAGAGTTTAAGGAAATTTTGGCAATTTTAAGAAAGCAGAATCCTGATAGGATAAGGGTTCTGTGAAATTTGTCGTGTACAGAGCAAATACTTATAGTTTGGAAATCTGACACAGTAGTATCAGATTTCTAAAAATATTAAATTACAAGAAACTTGGCAAACCTTTCGCAGGATCCGTTTCACGTGCCGCTTGAGCATCTGCAACTGTCATCCCTAAAGCTTTTGCCACACCTTCACCATAAGCGGGATCACATGAATAACAATTACGGATATGACGATATTTAATGAAATCTAAAGCATCACCCATTGCAGCAGCGGTATTATTAAATAAAGCTTGTTTTTGTGAATCCTTCATTAAATTAAACAAAGCGCGTGGTTGACTGAAGTAGTCAGAATCATCCTCTCGGAAGTCCCAAAAATCAGCATCACCTGTGATTTTTAAAGGAGGTTCTTTGAACTGAGGTTGCTCTTGCCATTGACCGAAACTATTCGGCTCATAGTGTGGCAAGCTACCATAATTATCATCACTACGACCTTGACCATCACGATGATTCGAATGTACAGGACAACGGGCAGCATTGACTGGAATCTGTTGGTAATTTGACCCTAAACGATAACGTTGTGCGTCTGCATAGTTAAACAAACGAGCTTGTAACATACGGTCAGGTGAAACACTAATACCTGGTACAAGATTGCTTGGGGCAAATGCTGATTGCTCAACATCTAAAAAGAAGTTTTCAGGGTTTTTATTCAGTTCAAATTCACCCACTTCAATCAGTGGATAATCGCCATGTGGCCAAACTTTGGTTAAATCAAAAGGATGGTAGGGTACTTTTTCTGCATCCGTTTCAGGCATGATTTGTACGCACATTTTCCACTTTGGAAAGTCTTGGCGTTCAATGGCTTCATATAAATCACGTTGATTGCTTTCACGATCATCGGCAATCACTTGAGCTGCTTCACTATTGGTTAAATTTTCAATACCTTGTTGGGTACGAAAATGAAATTTGACCCAAAAACGTTCATTATTTGCATTAATAAAACTATAGGTATGGCTACTAAAACCATGCATATGACGATAGCTTTTTGGAATACCACGATCTGACATGACAATCGTCACTTGATGCAGTGCTTCTGGAAGCAATGTCCAGAAATCCCAGTTATAGGTTGTACTACGTAAGTTGGTTCGTGGGTCACGTTTTACTGCTTTATTCAGGTCTGGGAATTTACGAGGGTCACGTAAGAAAAACACAGGGGTATTATTTCCGACCATATCCCAGTTGCCTTCTTCGGTATAAAACTTTAGGGCAAATCCACGGATATCACGTTCTGCATCTGCAGCACCACGCTCACCTGCAACAGTCGTAAAACGTGCAAACATAGGTGTTTGCTTACCCACTTCACTAAAAATTTTAGCACGGGTATATTGGGTAATATCATGTGTAACCGTAAAAGTACCAAATGCACCAGACCCTTTGGCATGCATACGACGTTCAGGAATCACTTCACGAACAAAGTTGGCAAGCTTTTCATTTAACCATAGATCTTGAGCGAGGAGAGGGCCACGAGCACCTGCCGTCATACTGTTTTGGTTGTCGACAACGGGTGCGCCAAAATCAGTGGTGAGGTGGGTGACAGGACATTTTTTTTGATCATTGTTCATTATTATGCACCTGAAAATTATAATTGCTGTGATTTAAAATAAAAGATAGTCAAAGATTACTCTCTGACCATCTCATATTTCTATTATTCAGTTTTAACACAAATCAATTAGCTGCGAATAAACGCTAATAAATCTCTGTTAATGGTTTTAGCTTCAGTTGTCGGCATGCCATGAGGGAAGCCCTCATAGGTCTTTAGTACACAGTTTTGTAGCAAATCAGCCGATTTTTGACCCGACAACTCAAATGGAACGACCTGATCATCTAAGCCGTGCATCACCATCATCGGAATGGTAATACTCTTCAAATCATCACGGAAATCAGTCTGTGAAAAGGCAACGATACTGTCATAATGTGCCTTTGCTCCACCCATCATACCCTGTCTCCACCAGTTTTGGATCACTGGTTCAGATGGTGTTACGCCATCTCGGTTATAACCATAGAATGGTCCTGCTGGCACGTCATAGAAGAACTGTGCGCGGTTTTCTTTAGTATTCTTTTGAAAATCATCAAAGACTGATTTGTCGATGCCATTTGGATTATCATCTGTTTTAACCATGAGCGGTGGCACAGCCGAAATCAAAACACCTTTAGATACAGGATCCTCAGGATGACGCGTGATATAACGTGCAACAACGCCACCACCTGTTGAATGTCCTACGTGTACAGCACCTTGAACACCAAGATGCTTGACCACAGCAGCAGTGTCATCGGCGTAATGATCCATATCATGTCCATCCCAAACCTGCTCTGAACGACCATGTCCACGTCGATCCGTTGCAATGACACGGAAACCTTCACCGAGGAAGAACATCATTTGTGCATCCCAATCGTCGGCACTTAGTGGCCAACCATGGTGGAAGAAAATAACAGGAGCATCTTTAGGCCCCCAGTCTTTATAGAAAATTTGGACACCGTCATTTGTAGTAACAAAACTCATATTAAAATCTCCGCATTTTTATTGATAATGAAAGTGAATCAGAACGAATAAATATGTATTTCTGATTTCTATAAAAACTATCTCTGTACACGACAAAAATAGATAACTCATTGAAATAATGTCACAATAATTGTTTTCTAACGACGAATACTATGACACATCTCAATGAGTTATATCTTATCTTAAACAAATCTCTAAAATGGAACAAGTCACATTTAAAGTGCTTTGCGCTCATCATGCTTGTGATCATTTTAAAGCAAACATGTAATCTTTCTTCTGCATCTAAAGCCTTGCCCATCAAGTGCTTACCACAATCATTTTATCGACGTATGCAGCGCTTCTTTGCAGGTCAGTATTTTGATTATCGTCAAATTTCTCAGTTGATTTTCAATATGTTTTCATTCGACAAAGTGCAACTGACTTTAGATAGAACCAATTGGAAATGGGGAAAACGAAATATTAATATCCTGATGCTCGCAATCGTTTATCGTGGAATAGCGATACCTATCCTTTGGACATTGCTTAATAAACGTGGAAATTCAGATACGAAAGAGCGTATTGCTTTGATTCAACGCTTTATAGCCATTTTTGGTAAAGACCGTATTGTGAATGTGTTCGCAGACAGAGAGTTTATCGGTGAGCAGTGGTTTACATGGTTAATTGAACAAGACATCAACTTCTGCATTCGTGTTAAAAAAACTTCATTGTCACCAATCATTTAGGAAAGAATCATAAAATTAGTGATTTATTTCGCCATCTTAAAGTTGGTCAAATTGAATGTCGTAAACGACGGATTTTGGTTGGTCGGGTGAAACTATATATAAGTGCACTACAGTTAGAAAATGGAGAGCTTTTACTCGTCGTTTCTCCTCAGTTTAATGCCAATGCTATTCAGGATTATGCATTACGCTGGGAAATTGAAACCTTATTCAGTTGTCTCAAAGGACGCGGGTTTAATCTTGAAAATACGCGCTTGACAGACCCTAGACGAGTGAAAAAATTGATTGCGGTGTTAGCTATAAGCTTCTGTTGGTGTTACTTAACGGGTGAATGGCAACATAATCAAAAAAAAGCGATAAAAATAAAGAAGCATGGACGACTCTCAATGAGTTTATTTCGCTATGGTTTAGACTATGTTCAAATGGCGATTCAGCGTTTAATTGGTTTTGGGAAAAAAGAAGAGTTTAAGGAAATTTTGGCAATTTTAAGAAAGCAGAATCCTGATAGGATAAGGGTTCTGTGAAATTTGTCGTGTACAGAGAAAATATTTATAAAATTAGGAATTTTACTTGTAGGTCTATGTCTACTTCTAATCATTAATTCATACAAACAGAAATTAAATCATGATAAAGAGATGGCAACACAGACAACAATACTTTTCTTTAATTCACTTGCTAAACATGATCTAGAATCAGCAATCAAATATGTTTGGCCAGATGCGCGATTACATGAAGATTTAAAAAGTTCTGAAAGGTTTCTCTCTTTCAAAGACTCAAAAATTTTAGAAGTAGTAAGGATTAATTATGATTCAGCGGAAAGTAGACCTGAGTATTATCAAGAATTTTATAAAATTATTTCAGTGATGGTAAAAGTTAAAGTCGTCCATATAGATGATGCTGGTAGTCCAGTAGGTGACTATATTTTATTTATTACTCTTGTGAAACAATCTCCTCAATCTGATTGGCTAATTACAGAATTTGGTAGTGGGCCTTAAGATAGTAATTATAGAGAAAAGCTAAAATTAACATAATACACCTTATACGAAATGCAATTTTTTATCTCATATAAATCATTGTCTTATCGTATACGTAAAAGCCCAATCATCACCGATTGGGCTTTTTTATTGATTTGTCACGTTTCACGCTCAATAAGTGAGCAATGTTCCACGATTTTAATAAGCCCAGGTGAACAATCAGATCAGCCATACGGCTTAAAGAATCGGCTCCAGAAGCCTCTTTTTTCCGGTTCTGGGTCTACGTGTTCAGGAACAGGGATTCGCTTGTTTTCTTTTTCAACCGGAATAGTCAATCCATCATCTTTAGGTTTGGTTTCTAGTTTTGGATCTATCGCTATATCTGTTTCAGGTTGATGATTATTAGCTGTAGTGGCTTGGGATGGTTTCATTTCAATGAGGGTCAGGAGTGTGTCGATGCGAGAATTAGCTTTTGCTTCTCTATCTTCTGCCTTTTCTAGTTGTTTCTTTAGAAACTCAATCTGATTTTTGAGTTCTTCCACTGTTTTATCATTGTATTCAGGTGTATCTAGGTTTTGTATCGGAGACATGTCAATACGTTTTGGGTGTTTTCCACCAAAAGGCTCACCATAGACACGAAGTAATTCTGAGAAGTCGATAGAACCATCATGATCACGACTTAATACTCCGTTTTTTATATCTTTGTAGAGTGTGGCCCGAGATTTTTTATACAGTGTTGCAGCATCACTAACGCTGTATTTTGTACTTGTTTTCATACTGTATTACTGTGTATTTAGGAGACGTATTAAAGAATACAACAAGTGTATTCTTTAATACACTCAAGGTTTAAAGCCTAATTGCTTAAGTAACCTAAAACACCATTTCTAAAATCCTCACTGGTAAAGGTTCTATCAACAAAACGCATATCTTCTTCTGTATTTATTAAATCTCTCAAAAAGCCGAGTTGATAATCCCATTCATGATCTAATTGTATAGAGCCACTAATTTCTGAACCGTCAGAAGTCTCAATTTGGATATGAGCTGAATAACCTTTAGTATTTTTTTTAGCACTTAATAAAGCAATTGCATCAATAAGCATTTCAAATTCCTTATATGACTATAGTTTAATTATTTAGTCTCAGATTTTAATTCTGGATCCTTCACTCACTGAGAGTTTAGTTGTTAACAGCATTGTTTTTAGTAGCTGACATAAATCCCACTTTTTCTAAGTATGGATACAGTTCTTTAGCACGATGTGGATCTTGCAGCATGTCAGCTATACGAATTGCAAATTGCGGAAAGCTTTCGGTGCCTTGGGAGTACTTACTCATCTCAGGTAATTGAGAGAGTTTATTAGCAAATAAATGTCGCTGAGCCTCAGTCATTTTTGAAACAAGATCTACGGTATTTGGATCTCGTGTCGAGTTTAAATTCTGCTCTGTTTGCTTGTTTTTAAATAAAAATGAAAAGCCGTAAATTGAACGTCCTTTTTTATGTTGTTCGTATTCAACAGTGATGTCAGTGTGTTCATTAAGCTGTTTAACTGAAATATCTAGTACTCGTTTTTTTAAATCAGAAATTATCGCGTAGTCTGTTTTATCAACTCCTAATTTTTCTCTAAAATCGGCTAATTCAAAAATTGGCGTTTTACCTGTACTTCGCCACGCTATTAAAAGCTCATATAAACGGATTGCATAAGCACTACTCAGATTACTAATTTGTTCTAGCTCATATTTAGTAAAATGTTCTTCTAATCTTGTAATTAATGGAACAATGGCTGGGGAAAAAATAAGTTTAACCACGGCTTCATTCTCTATATATCTGATTTCACTAACCCATCTAGATTTAATATGTTCTATGTTTTTAGAGTTTTTTTCTTGATAGCTAAACTGACGTAAGAACAGTGCATTACAAGCATTTTTCAATGTTGTATAAGCCGTATTTCTATGAACATTAAATTGATGTGCATAACTTTCAGCATGAACAACGAGTGGGTCGTTTGTATTGATACCTTTTCCACTTTCTCTAGCTTCAACAATAGCTAATAAGATTAGTCTTTGCTCTGCTAGATCTAGGTTGTAACTAGCATTGATTAAAGCATTATCTTTGACGACAGTATTTTTCATATCTTTATTTTGACGTGATCATTTGATGTCAATATATTGACACTATATTTTGATGTCAATGATTTTTTAGGTTATGCAAGATAAACGTCCATGTATAGCAAGATAAACGTCCATGTATATTAAAAATAATAGGTTATAAAATGTTTATTTAATATATTATCTAATCTATTATTTATAATAAAAACAATAATATATATAGATATTTTAAGATAATATCTTTGATATTATGTATTTAATATTTATTAAATATCTAATATATAATCGGAATTAATAAAAATTCATTAAATACAAACACTTATTGCAATTAGGTGGTTTATAATTCAACCTTAAAATTGACATTATAATATTTGTCAATATATGCAAGATAAACGTCCATGTATAGCAAGATAAACGTCCATGTATAGCAAGATAAACGTCCATGTATAGCAAG
>NZ_JBZAYS010000005.1:0-13182 GCF_058242845.1 Acinetobacter sp. 789_lipA
ATGAATTTCAAGGTAAATTATAACACGTTTCGTATAAGGTGTATTATGTTAATTTTAGAGAAATTAAAGTATTACTTGATACTTTAATCTTAATTCCATCTTTCCATTAAAGGAACTTTAATATCTTTAAATTCAGGATGTTTATTATAACAAGTAGCGTAATATGATTCTGGATTGAACTCTACATCTATCATATAAGATGGCTCATAACTTATGGGGTCCCCATAATATTTAAAGCTACAATAAGCTGATTTTTGTGGCGCACAATTTTTATAATATAAATTTTCAAAATGATCACGAATTATTATTTCACTAGAATCCGATCCATATCCATTAAGATCTTCAAAATCTGAATTCTTGTATTCAAATAAAGTTTTTGATCTACATTCTCGCGTTGGATAGATCCTAATAGCATTATTCGCTAGCACAGCTACTTTTTTAGGATTCATTTTATCCCAAATAAAAATTCCAGGTATGAATCCTATTAATATTAAGAGAACAATGATACTAAATCCTTTAGAGAGTAAAATTCTAAAAAGAAACTTAAGAATTACTCCTCCACCCCCTAATATGAGCGAAATTACTGGTAAAAAAATTAAAAATATTATTAGATAAATAAAGAATTCCATAGATCACAAAAAAATAGTTTTATATGAAAAGCTTATATACGCAATATCGTTAATTTTTAAAACAACTTTCTTATTTTTATCCCCCTATTTAACATAATAGAGCTTATACGAAATGCATTTTAAAATATTATTGTTTTTCATATAGTTAAAAAATTTGACCGACCTAAAAAACTGCAAAAAGCCGACTTAGAAACAAGTCGGCTTTTTTATGAGCAGATTTGATACTTCTTGCCAATAAAATTGATCAACATTTAATCAAAATGAAGCTTTAGTGTGTGTTATCAATCCACTCAGGACTTAAATCATCCCCAATTTCTGCGGACAACTCTTGGGATAAAAATAGGCCAACTTTGTAAGCTAAAACTTACATAGATTTAAGGATTTTGCGGATTGGTAATTCAATGCATTAATCCTATGATGGCTATATAGGGAACAGGATGTTTCCAGAAAAACAAGAATAAGAAAGTAGCGCAAGGAATGGGCAGCACGAGATCAGCAAGACAAACAACCCAATCTAGAAAAGCCCGACAGGATGTCGGGCTTTTTATTGTCTAAATTTCTTAAATTAAAGTTGTTGCAGGGCCAGTCGGATAACGACTGCCTTATGAACCGTACCCGGTTTGTCGGAGACTTTTTTATTTAAGTTAGGCCACCTGACCTAACGGGAGTTAGGTCGTCCTCATACCCGAGTTGTAACTTAAATTTGAGTAAGTTGGGGGATGCTTCAAATTATAAATCTTTGTGCAAAAAAGCTGTTACTTAATAAAAAATATAAATTAGGAATAATAAAATTGCTTAAAATAACGTCAATAAATATTGAAAAAATCATAAAGTGTGATATTTTTCACACTCTATTTTTTAGTAGTAAAATTTTTTTATGAAACTATTAAAAAATAACAGCAAGTTTTAAAAAAAACCATCTGTTTCATTATTAATAGGTCCTTATATGAAAAACTTTATCACTACAGCATTATTGCTTTCTTCTGGCGTATTTATAGCAGGACAAACAAATGCTTCTACTGATTCTACTAAATTTGCGGATGCAACCTTCCAAGTTAAAATTGAAGTTGTATCAACATGTGCGATCAGTGCTACAGATATCGATTTCGACAAAGTAGATAGTGGTCTTACAGCAACAGATAAAACGGGTAATCTAAATGTAACTTGTACCAATAAAACACCCTACAGCGTTGGTTTATCTAGTAGTGGGAAAATGACTAATACGACTGACTCTACGTATAGCATTGCTTATGAATTATTTAAAGTATCCGGTGGTACAGCATGGGACAACAAAGATAATCTATATTCTGCAACTGGCTCAGGTACTGTACAGACTATCCCTGTAGTTGCTAAATTATCTGGCTCTACAAATGTACCCGCTGGTAACTATGCAGATACCGTCACAGCTACAGTAACTTATTAATTTTTATTATCGTAAAGAGTCCACATGAAAAAGCCAGCCAAATTCTCTCATGTATTTCACATTTGTGGTGCAGGAATCTTGGCAGCTAGTATTTTTATAACACAGGCGCATGCTGCCAGTTTGCAAGTTGCGCCTATTTTATTAGAATTTTCACCACAAGAAAAAGTCAAAGAACTTTGGTTGACCAATACAGGTAATGAGAGTATTCGTGCACAAGTACGGGTGAACGCTTGGACACAAAGCAATCAACAAGATATTTTAACAAACTCCAAAGATTTAATTGCTAGTCCTATGGTCATTAGCATTCCTGCCGGACAACGGCAATTGGTTCGATTGATCCGCAATACTCAAATAGCAAATACGACTGAACAAGCTTATCGTCTCATCGTGGATGAATTACCTAACTCCCAGACTGATGTACAAAGTGGTCTACAATTGTTACTCAAATATTCCATTCCTGTTTTTTTAAAAGTATCGGACAGTAATGATACAGATCAAGGCATAACATCCCTGCAAGGTATGAGCTTTAAATATAATACGCAAACACTAACAATCAACAATCAGTCTAGTCATTATAAGCGCTTCAGTCAGTTTTCCTACATGGATGCGCAAGGCAAAAAAATACCAATTCAAATGGGATTGATGGGTTATGTACTTAGTGGGAAAAGCATGCAATGGAAAATTCCAAATAATATAAATGTTACGCGTGGTGGAAAGTTTATAGCTGTAGTTAATATGGATCTTCGTGAACAAACTCTACCATTATCTCCCTGATACAGAATAAGCTTTAGGTATAGGGAGTTTCTGATCATTGAAGGTTCGAGCAAGCAATTTTATACTTGCAGGAATGATGCTGGTCACAGCACCGACAACATTTGCAGAACAATACTTATCCAATAATATAGACAGTGCGATTCAACAGGAATTGTATTTGGATGTAGAAGTAAATCAGTCTGCACAAATTCAAATTGGTCATTTTTTACAACAAGATCAGCAACTCTATATTGATGTAGCTTCCTTAAAAAATTTCGCCATTACTGCCGAGATAACACCAATCATAATTGATCAGGTACCCTATATCGCACTTGATCAGATTGTAGGGCTAAGCTATAAATATGACGACCTCAATCAAAAAATTTCAATCCAAGTACCTATTACACTGTTAAGCAGTCAACATCAATATGGCTATCAGCATCTGCCTGCTGCAAAAGTTAATCCATTGCATGAAAAAACAGGTGTCTTGCTCAATTACACTGCCTTTGCTCAGCAGCATGAGAATATATTTTCTTTAAATGGTTGGAATGAATTTCGTGTTTTTGGGCTATTTGGTGGGGTATTCAGCCTTTCTAGTAGCTACCAATATCAAGATAATGCCTTTATAAATCATCATATACTGGATACATATTGGGAAAAAGATATCCCAGAACAATTGCTTAGACTACGTTTAGGTGATGCACAAAGTAATGCACTGTCATGGACACGCTCTACTCGCTTGAGTGGTCTTAGTTTATCGAAAAATTTTGCTTTACAACCCTATACCGTGACGACCCCCTTAATGAGTTTTAAAGGTCAGGTAGCATTGCCTTCACAAGTAGATTTAATAATTAATGGTATTAAGCAGGCTTCTCAATATGTCGTACCAGGACAATTTGATATTCAATCAGTCCCCAGTATTACAGGTGCAGGCAATGCACAAATGGTCATTACAGATATTAATGGTCAACAGCAAGTACTGAATATTCCCTTATATGGTACGAATAATCTACTCGCAAAAAGCTTAAATGACTGGTCTTTTAATGTAGGTTATCCAAAGTTAAATTATGGCTTATCTTCATTTGATTATGCACAAGATCCTGCATTTAGTGGAAGCTATCGTTATGGAATATCAAATAAACTTACTCTGGAAACACATACTGAATTGACCTATCAATTGCAACAGGTAGGACTAGGCACACTTTATCAATTAGGCAAACGTGCAGGACAGCTTAATCTCTCTTATGCTTATAGTCGTACACCTGAGCAACATGGACAATTATTAGGCCTAGGTTATAGTTGGAACTCTAAATTAATAAGTTTAAATTATAATGGGCTACGACAGTTTGGTGAGTTTAATGATATTGCTAGCTTGAATGATGCGGTATTTGCCAGTAGGTCAGACCAATTTTATATAGGTTTTAATACTAAAATTGGTCAGTTGGGAAGTAGCTATATCCAGCAAAAATATACGGAGCAAGAGAGTAAGTTTGTATTGCTAAACTGGTCTTATATCTTGCCGCAACGTATGAACCTAAATTTAGGTTATACGCATGATTTAATTAATAAGAAAGATAGTTACTATCTATCACTTAATATCCCTTGGGCGCAACGCAACTCAGCCACAGCATCAATACAGCGTAGTCATGATAACCAACAGTTTGGTGTCAATATAATGCATGCGCTAAATCAAGATCAGGGAGGGATGGGATGGCAAGCAATGACCAATCGTACAGCTCAATACTCACAATTTCAGGGGCAGATCGACTATCTCGGTCGCTATGGGTTAGCACAATTAAATGTGCAACATACAGCATCAGACCAACAAAATAATACCAGTGCATTTGCCTCAGTCAACGGAGGGTTAGTTATTCTAAAAGACGTGATACTACCCACGCGTTTGAGTAACGGTTCATTTGCTATTGTCTCAACAGATAATATTGCTAGCGTACCGGTGCGTATGGAGAATCGTTTGATTGGTAAAACTAATCAGAAAGGATATTTGCTATTAGATCGTCTAAATCCATATCAGCATAATAGTGTAGCAGTTGATACCCTGAACCTACCCATAAATTTAAAAATAGAAACAACACAGCAAGATGTTGTACCTCGTCAGGCAAGTGGTGTATTCGTTCGTTTTCCAATGTATCAAGTGAAATCCGTTCAATTACAGGCAGTCGATGATCAGGGAGAGAATCTAGCAGTGGGTAAATCTGTTTGGGATATTCAACCATCAATACAGCAGCCTCCTAAAACCATTGTAGCTCATGATGGTATTGTATATTTAGATGATGTGAAAAATAATAAATTATATATTGGCGATGAGCTTAAGCAATGCCAAGTGAATCTTCCTGAAGTTTCCACTCTTGAAGGTTTTAGCGATTTAGGAAGGGTGGTATGTCAATAACTCATCAATTTAACCGAATCAAAGCTTATGGCCTCATCAAGCGTTTAGCTTGTATGAGCTTATTGTTTTTAGCTTATAGCCTATGCTCTTCATCTGCTTATGCAGAGAGTTGCTGGGTAAGTGGAGGTAATTTAAGCCTAGGCACAGCGAACATCCAAGGCTCGATGACAGCTTCTACGGATATTACCGTAACATGTAATTCAAACTGGAGTCAGCCCGTGACATATAAGATATGTATGGTAGTTGATAGTATAGATCCAGCGGCTAAAGATCCTCGCACAATGATTAACTATGATAACTATCCTGCTTCCTTATTAAATTATAACTTATATTATGATGTCGCACGAACACGCAAGATACCAAACTCAGACGCTAAAAATACAGCTCAGTGCCAGTCTGTTCAAGTAGGTGCTAATACAGGAAATCCGAGTACATTAGTCAAAATGTATGGTCAAGTTCTTGCAGGACAAAATGTACCTGCTGGCTCCTATAAAACCAATAGTACTTCCATAAAGCTATACTATGCTTATCGCTATGGCTTAGAAGTACCTTCAGATTTAGAAGCTCTAGCTAGTCAAAATAGCTCGACTAACAATATAGTCGTCAATTCTAACTATGAAAATAGCTGTTTGATTTTATCTGCATCAGATATAGATTTTGGTTCAGTGGAGCTATTGAATAATACTTTATATCGTTCAGGGACTATTCAATTAGCATGTCCAATGGGTACCAATATGAAGGTAAGTTTAAATAATGGTATAAATCCATTGGGATCACAAAGACGTATGAAAAATTCTTTAGGAAGTTATATTCAATACGGTTTATATCAGGATCCAAGTCACTCGAACACTTGGCAGGCGGATACTTCATATTCTATAACCCACCAGACTATCCCTGTTTATGCGATGGTCCCATCGCAAAGCATTAGCAGTATAGGGAAATACTCCGATACCATTACTGTGACTTTAACTTATTAGAAAACTCTATATTTAATAGGTAATCGTAGCAGTAACTGTATCTATATATTGACCGGCAGGAACGTTAGTATCAGGCACTTTCCCCCAAATGGTAATATTTTGAGTTTGTCCTGTACCGTGTTGTGAAAAAAGATTTTCAGAGCTGTTTCCCCATTCTTTGCTCATAGATGCATCTTGATAAAGTCGATATGAAAGCTTCAAGGAAGCATCCTGAGTATTCTTTAGTGTACCATCACTATTTAGTGAAATATTGTAAGGCGTACCATTAGTACATGAGACATTTAGACTACCCGTTGCCTGGATATTTTGGGTATTACGAGAAATCGTACCAAAATCTATATTAGAAGTAGAACCTGTGCCGATATCACAAATTTCATTGACTTTTATTTTGACCTGAAACTGTGTGGACTGCCGGTCACTCATGGTATAAGCAGAGACTGAAACTACAGCTAGAATTACAAATGAATATTTAAAAATTTTCATTGAATGTGCCTATATCCAATATAGATAATTATATTAATCTGAATTGTAGAGAGCAAAAAGCTAACTATTTAAAGTAATAGTCTGGATTACGCACTAAATTTCATGATTCTAATCATATTATTCGATTTTACTCAACTATGCTGCCATCTAGTAAACAATTCAAAAATAAAAGGGTAAACAGGCTAGATTTAACATAAAATCTCATCTACGAAATGCAGCAGCACGCGCTAGGACCCAATTAAAACTTTAATTGGGTTCACATCAAATACTCTATTGATCACGATAAGCTCGAACTTTCTCAAAAATTGGATAAAAGTCCAGACCATCATCCTTCATATCTGAAATTACGATCGCAATCACTGCAATGGTAGTGGGCACTTTACCGTTCTTTTTATAGTTGGTAATTGAATTCGCATTCATATCTAAAAGCGCTGCAAATTCTTTAATAGACAGGCCAGACTTACCTATAAGTCTTTGAAATTCTTCGTAAGGCATAGTTTAAAAAGCAGAATTGTTCTGATGGGAAAGTATAGCACAGATCATTTATTTACATTCAAACACATAAATAATGTGTTAATCACAATATTTATGTGTTTAACTATTCTTATCAAGCACTTTTACTCTTTTGATAGGACTTGTTTTTATGAACCATTTCGTACAGCCCAAGCTTCTTATTTCTTCTCAAGCAAAAAAGATTGGATTGACATTAATTAATGATCTTGAACTTTGCATAACGGCACGATTGGCTTTTTATCTGGATGTAAATCATTGTTATGACGGCCATGAAGCAACATTCATTTGGACCGAATGTTTTTTACAAGATCACCCTCAAGCTGAATTTTCTGACGTTAGAAAAGCCTTCCTACAACTTATCCCAGAATGTTAAAAAAACGATAATGAAATCTGTATTTGACTCATAAAATACAGATTTCAAATTCGCCTGTTTTATCACTAGTCTCCCCCCATTTTTAATTAAATAAAGCATCCCTTTCGAGAACAAAAATAATCATTTTATTCCTCAAATTTTCCAAAAAATAACACCCTCTTTAAAAATTCATCCGTTTTGCGCTTTAAACAGACTTTATTTTTTCAACACTGATATAAGAAGTTCGGACATAAAGCACATAAGCAAGCCTACCTGTATTACATTTTTTTCAAAAATTACATACAGGGACTTGTTAGGGGTTTCACCCCTAAGACCCCAAAAGCAAAAGCACGCTGAGAATCTGACATGTTACGCACAAAAACAAAGTCATTTCGTTTGACTGAATTGCAACTAAAGCAACTCGAAATCCATCTTAAAAAAGAAAACTCAGAGTTTTCAGATTTTCTTCATTCATTAATTCAACGTGAGATCATGCAAGACACTGTCACCGTTCAACAGATCCAAGACGAAATAAAACCCCTTAGAACAAAAGTAAAAACAGTCGTTGAAGTCGTCAAACGCTACCAAAAAACTGATCCAGCTTTATTGCTCGAGCTTGCCAAGATTGGCAACAACATTAATCAGATTGCACGCGCATTAAACATCATCAAAAACGCAGATCCGCAAGAGCAGCGCAAACTCGATATTTTAAAAATTTTTTTAGTTTTAAAAGCCATCCAAATCGAACTAGAAGGGATTTTTCCTGCGCTGCCAAAAATCAGTCGGCAAAGCCAAGAACGGCTTCAAAAGCAATTAAAAGATTTACAACTCGAAGAAGAAAAGACCACTGCTGAACCCAAGTCTATTGATTTAGCGGAGGTTGATGAGAGTGCATATTAAATTTTTAGAACACGGCAAAGGCAGTCCAGCAAAAGCATCTGCATACCTTTTAGATCAATATGACCACAACGGTGATTTGCGCGCAGGGGTGCAAGTTCTAAAAGGGGATGCAACCACGTTTAACGCCATTTGTGACTCCAGTCCGCATCTTTGGAAGTACACCAGTGGCGTCATCGCTTGGTCAAAAGAAGACGACCCAACGGACGAGCAAATTAAAGAAGTCCTTAACGACTTTGAACAACATGCTTTCGCAGGATTGGAACAATCGCAGTATCACCTTTTTGCGGTGCTACATACAGATCAAGACGGCTCCAAGCACATCCACGTTTTAACCCCTCGACTCGACATACAAAGCGGAAAATCACTGAATATAGCCCCGCCAGGACATGAGAAACATTTTGATGCGCTCAGAGATCACTTTAACTTAAAAAACAATTGGTCACGTCCGGATGATTTGCTTTTAATGAAGTCCAGACAAGAGCCGAATTATGTTGCAAAACTCCATGCTCAAGCAAAAAAGATTATGGATGCTGAATCTCTTCAAGATCTTACAAAAAAACAGTTTTGCAAATTTATAGACGACTCTATCTCACGCCTTGCGGCTCACCCACTCAGCGGCATTAAGACGCGTGCTGACATCGTTCAAGAAATTAAAAAACATAAAGACGTAAAGTCCGTCAAACAAGGCCGAGATTATCTCACCGTAGAGCTGACAGGCGGCAAAAAACACAGACTCAAAGGATTTTTATATCATGACAATTTCAGCAGAGAACTTTTATCAGAGCATATCAAAGCAGAACGAGAGCGTAGAAACTCTCCAAGTGAACTTGCAGCAGCTATCAATCAAACTGGAAAGCTTCGTGAAGAATATCGCACAAAGCGAGAAACCTATCACAGAAGGCACCATTCTTTTACACCAAGTACAGCAAACGACAATAGCCCTAGAATCGCATCTACACTCGATTTTGAGCGAGATAGAGAATCTATCACCCCAATCCATCAAAATGCTCACAACGAGCTATATGGAGCAAATACAAGCATTACAAGTACAGCTATCGAATATCGATATATCGAGCATCGAAACCGTCACAACCAACATCAATTCGTTTTCAACATCAATCGAGGCGTTACAGGAGCACATCAACAGCCAGTTGAAAAGCATCAAGATCGATCAAGAGAGCCTGCAGCAGAGTATCCAAAGCCAAGTCCAACAAGCACTAGCAAACCAAAGCGAACAGATCCAGAGCGACATCCAGACCTTCATCACGGAAAAATTGAGTACTCAGAGAGCAACCTACCTCCTATACGGAATTATAGTTTTTGGAGTGCTGATTCTTTTAATGAGTTTCTTACTCAGCTATCAAGCAAGTTCAAACTTAAAAACGATCACAGCACAACGCGAAGTGATTCAACAGAACTCACAAATAATTTCAAATCAAAACAGCAACATGTATTAATTACGGAAGAAAACTATGCAGACCGAAATCGACCATTTTTTGAAAGAGCAAAACGACTTATTGAGTCAACAAATCAACTTGTTAACAGAGCAAAACAACGCATTGAATCAACAAGTGAGTTCATTAAAAAACATCTTGAGCAAATACAGCGAAGTCGAGCAGAGCTTACAAAACAAAATCACCCATTTGAAAACCGAGAACGAAACCCTACAAGCCTTGATCCTGGCCATGAAATCAGAACTTTCAAAGCTCGAGCAGGGCAACTTTTCCGAGCAATTACAGCAAGCATTTCAAAACAATGTGCTGATGCAATTGCAGACGCAATTAACACAAACTTTGAAGCAACTGAATTTAAACAACATTATCAGCGCTTTAGTGAAGGCCGAATTGAAACCGATTCAATCGAATATCAACACACAGCAGGCCGATCTCGAGAACGCACTCTTGAAAATCTCGCAAGTGAAGGTACCCGACAACTTTTACAAAGATCTAGAGATGCAGAGCAAGCAAATCGACATGCTCGTGGAGAAAGTGGAAAAATTAGTCGAATTAATCAACAACTTGGGGGACTAGAAACTACAGTAGCGGACATTCGACTAATGCCTAAGCCGGCTACAGATTTTCACCTCAGTTCATTGCGCAATGACAACTATTACCCCGACTATGTTCTTTATCACAAAGAACTATGTGATGAACAGCAACAAGCCTTCAATAACCAGGACACATTACTATTGATTGATTACACACAGAAAAAAGCGGAAAACTTAGAAACCTACATGAGCCGAGCAAGTCGAAACTTGAATAAATCTGACTATGAAAAAATTGAACAGATCATCAAAAATGATCAACGCATGCTGAAATATCTGCAATGCGAGAAGATTTTAGAACGGCAAGATGCCCACTTTGAACAGCATAGAGCTGCATACCAAACATGTTTAAAGCGTTTTGAGAATATCAAAAGTGATATTTACCAAATTAAAAACTCATCCCCTCAACATAATGTTTCTCAAAGCGATGAACACGAATATAAAACAAAGCCCAAAAATGATTTAGATTTTAATTTTTAATTAATCTAAACAATGATTTACCGAGCGAGTGTCTACGAGCGACAGAGCGATATAAAAATTTCGCGCTGCTCTTTTCCTGATTACAAGCTTCCTTTTGCAGCTAAAAGAGATTAACCGAGCAAAGCGACGACTCTATATTTGAGTCTAGATCGAGCGTAGCGAGTAAAAAAGCTTTATGAGCGAAGCGAATTCCGAGTTGCTTTTGATCTTGCTTTTGACTTTTTTTAAATACACGTAAACATAAACCAAAAAATTGCCCCGTCGAATCGAGCGAAAGCGAGATTCAATAGAGTTTGAGCGTAGCGAAAACCAAGGGCAATTTTTCACTCCTTGGGCTTTTAATTATTTTAAAGTTTTTAAATGCTTTTAGATGGTCTAAAAACCTTTATTTATAACATTCTTAGAGATTATAAAACGAGGTTTACCTTGCATTAAAACGAGGTTTACCTTGCATTAAAACGAGGTTTACCTTGCATTAAAACGAGGTTTACCTTGCATTAAGCGAGTTGATAATATAACCTCGTCTTATTAAATTAAAAACATAATCTTTTCATATGAAAACAGAACTAATAGTTAAAGATAATGCCTTAATTAATGCCAGTTATAACCTTGATCTAGTGGAGCAACGGTTAATTCTTCTAGCGATTCTTGAAGCAAGGGAGTCGGGTAAAGGAATAAATGCTAATGATCCTCTAACAGTTCATGCTGAAAGTTATATCAATCAATTTGGTGTTCATCGAAATACGGCTTATCAAGCATTAAAAGATGCTTGTGATGATCTATTCGCAAGACAATTTAGTTATCAAAGCCTTAGTGAAAAAGGAAATGTTATTAATCACAAATCAAGATGGGTGAGTGAGGTTGCTTATATTGATAATGAGGCTGTTGTTAGACTTATCTTTGCTCCCGCTATTGTGCCTTTAATTACTAGACTAGAAGAACAATTTACAAAGTATGAAATACAACAAATAAGCAATTTAACAAGTGCTTATGCCGTTCGTTTATATGAAATATTAATTGCATGGCGTAGTACCGGAAAAACGCCTCTCATAACCCTGTACGACTTCAGACAAAAAATAGGGGTACTCGATACTGAATACAAACGAATGTATGATTTTAAAAAATATGTCTTAGACATTGCATTAAAACAAGTCAATGAACATACCGATATTACTGTCAAAGTTGAACAGCATAAGACGGGCAGATCAATTACAGGCTTTTCATTTAGCTTTAATCAAAAAAAGTCGGCCATTCAATCTGTCGGATCTAAAAGAGATTCAAATACATTAGACCTCTTTTCAACAATGACAGATAAACAACGTCACCTATTCGCCAATAAGCTATCCGAACTTCCTGAGATGAGTAAATATTCACAAGGTACAGAGAGCTATCAGCAGTTTGCTATACGTATAGCCAATATGCTGCAAGATACAGAGAAATTTAGGGAATTACTTCCTTTGCTCAAAAAAGTAGGATTTCAATGACATTGTTAATTGAAGTTGTTAAATTAATAGTCAATTTTTAACACAAGTTGAAAACTGGTTTACATAATGAAAAAACTGTCAGTTTCAGAACTAGCAAAACTATATGGATACTCTAGACAGGCTATTTATGCCCATATAAATAAAGGAAATTTATCAAAAGGATCTGATGGATTGATTGACTTTTCAGAGGCTTTGAGGGTCTTTGGAGAGCCACAAAAAAACAACTCTACTGTCAACCAAAGTCAATCAACTAACAGTCAAAACTTAACAGAAGTTGACTTATTAAAACGTCAAGTTGAAATACTAGAAAAACAATTAAATCAGGCAGTGCAGAGAGAAAATCAATCACTAGAACGTGAATCGTTTTATCAAGAACAGATTGAAGCTATGCAGCGCTTACTGGAAGCTCCAAAAACCAATATGACTACGTTTACCGATCCGAAATCTAGCCAAGATATAGCAACGGATCCTCGGTCAGAACCTGAGCCGAAACATGACGGATTGACTACTCTGGAGCAGAGGGAAAATAAGCGGATTCCGGTGCCGGATCACGTTGAACCGGAGCAGCCGAAAAGAGGCTTTTGGAGCCGTTTTTTTAGACCCTATGATTAACCACGATTGTTTAACTGATATGAACAAAGTTGTGGAACATTGATCAAATAATAGGCGTGGAACGTGAAAAATCATAAAAAAAGCCCGAACAGTGATGCTCGGGCTATAAACTTTGAAATAAGTAT
>NZ_JBZAYS010000006.1:0-11853 GCF_058242845.1 Acinetobacter sp. 789_lipA
GTATAAGGTGTATTATGTTAATTTTAAAGCCTCTAAATAATTTATTGCTTTCGAGTCGCTAACCAACACAAGACTGCTCCTGTTGTCACCATTGCAACACCTTGCCAAAAGATGAAAGATAAGGAAGTGCTTAGAAGTAATGCAGCAAACAAAGCAGATAACACGGGAGTAAAGTAAGAAGCGCCAGCCATTAATGTCATGTTCCCTGAAATAATTCCAATATTCCAAGCACCATATCCCAAACCTAAAGCACCAGCCGCCATAATCAGAGTGACTGTATTGTCATAAGTAAAATTAAGAGCTGACCCACTCATGAGAAGGTATTTTATCCATAGTACAGCTGCAACTAGGGCAAAAAATATAGTGACTAGATTTTTACCCTGAGACGTTTTTACTGTCACAGAACAATATGTAGCCCATAAAATAGCAGCAGCAAAAGCTAAACCATAACTAAGAGGATTAGCCTTCAAATTGGTCCATATCTGGAAGAGATCAAATCCAGTATCTCCCCCTAGCACCCAACAAATTCCAACCAAGGCTAATATGCAACCGGGAATAATTAAAATATTGGCCTTAATGTTGTTAAAAATAATTGCAAATAGTAGAGTAAATGTTGGCCATAGATAATTAATCATGCCAACTTCGATTGCTTGTCTACTGTTTTGTGCATAGCCAATAGAAAGAGCAAAACATAATTCATAAGCAACAAATAAAAGGCTTCCCCAACATAAATAGGATTTTGGGATTGTAGAAAACTTAGGCATGCCAATCGTGAAAAGTAAAATCACGGATGCGACACTGTAAATTAGAGCAGCACCGGCTACAGCTCCAAAACTCTCACTGACACTACGAATTAAGCCTACATTTGTACTCCAAAATATGACAGCTGTAAGACCAATTAAAGTCGATATATTTCTATTGAGTGCAGGTAAAGCGTTTAAAAGCATAACCAATTCCTTTTAAGCTTTAGCATTGATTAAACGATGTGATTTCCTTTGTAATAAAGCCATACTTGCAAAAATTGCAACTACAATTAATAAGACACTAGGTGCTAAGGTATTACCTGTTTGTTGAATTAACCAGGTTGCAACAAAAGGAACTGTTCCACCTAACAATGCATTAGCAGTATTAAAACTAAAGGCAAAACCGGTATAGCGCACTTGTATAGGGAATTGTTCTGTTAAATATGCAGGTAAACTACCATCGTTCATTGCTAACAATGTGCAGAACACGAGCTGGATTATCACCATTTCAACAAAACTGGCGGTTGAAAGTAAGTAGAACAAGGGTACAGTCAGTGCGATAAAGCTTAGACTTGCCCAAAGCAACATTTTCTTACGTCCAATTCGGTCTGAATATTTGCCCATTGCAAAAACCACAGCAATATAAAATAGCAATGAAATTGACCCCGAGATAAAGGCTTGCGTTTTATTTACACCTAACTCTGTAGCTAAATAATTTGGCATGTAACTAAAAATAAGATAGAACGCAGTGGCATTTAAAGATGCAACAGCAAATGCTTTAAAAAGTGCTGGTCGATACTGGGTAAATAAGGCTTTGATTGGAAAATTTTCTTTCTTGCCATTTTTTTGATGTTCTAAAAACTCTGGGGTATCTTCTAACTTGACACGAATGTAGTATCCAATTAAGCCTAATGGTGCTGCCAATAAAAATGGAATTCTCCAGCCATATTCGTGTAAAAATGCCTCTGACATAAAAGCGAACATTGCTGCTGCCATTAAAGAGCCGAGTAGTAAACCCGTTGCAGTACTTGCAGGAACTAAACTGGTATAAAGTCCTCTTTTTTCCTTAGGCGCGTATTCTGCGAGAAAGTTTGCTGCTCCAGCATATTCACCTGAAGCTGAGAAGCCCTGGATCATCCGAAATATTAATAGCATAATCGGTGCAAAAATACCGATACTTTGATAACTTGGTAACAGTGCAATACATACCGTAGCCAGTGTCATTAAGATAATCGACCACGATAAAGCATTTTTTCGACCAAATTTATCGCCCACATGCCCCCAAAAAATACCGCCTAATGGACGCAAAATAAATGAAATTGCAAAGATAGCATAGGCAGCCATTAATGCCGTTAAAGGGTCACTTTGCGGGAAAAAAACAACTGCAATGACTGTTGCCAAAAAACCATATGCTGCATAATCAAACCATTCTACAAAATTGCCAATAAAGCTTGCACTTGCGACACGTCTTAAGGTGTTTTTTTGTTCTACCTGCTTGTCTTTTTTCATTTTTCTCCCCTCGAATCAAATAGGCACTTCTAAAAGAAGTGCCTATGCAATTTATTATTTGATGATGTTATGTTCTGGACCATATGGGAATTTAGTAATATTTTCATTGCCTGATTCTGTCACCACCAAGATGTCATGTTCACGGTAACCACCAGCACCAGCCATACCTTGTGGAATCATGACCATAGGTTCCATGGAAATCACCATGCCAGGTTCAATCACCGTATCAATATCTTCACGTAATTCTAAGCCTGCTTCACGACCGTAATAATGCGATAACACGCCAAAAGAGTGTCCATAACCAAAGGTACGGTATTGTAATAAGCCTTCTTCATAGAAAATTTCATTTAATTCTTTCGCAATATCACTGCAACGTGCACCTGGACGAATCAATTTTAAGCCTGCTTCATGCACCTTAACATTGGCTTCCCAAATACGTAGTGAAGCATCATCGCAATGATCAAAAAATTGTGTCCGTTCTAAAGCTGTGTAATAGCCTGCAATCATCGAGAAGCAATTTAAACTTAAGATGTCACCTTTTTGCACTTGGCGTGTTGTGACAGGATTATGTGCGCCATCGGTATTAATTCCTGACTGGAACCAAGTCCATGTATCCATTAATTCAGAGTTTGGAAAACGTTTGGCAATTTCACGTACCATCGCTTGGGTAGAAGCTAAAGCCACTTCATGCTCTGGTACCCCTTCACGAATCGCTGCAGTCACTGCGAAACCACCAATATCACACACAGCAGCCCCTTGGGTGATATGTGCAATTTCTTCAGCAGATTTAATCATGCGTAGTTTCATACATGGGGCACTAATATCGATAAACTCTACATTTGGCAAAACAGCTTTTAACTTATTTAAACGCTCTAAAGGCAAATGATCAAACTCAATTCCTACACGACCTTTATTCGGAATTTCTTGTGTAACCGCTTTAAAATAGTTATCACGCTGCCAATCGGTATAAACAACGTTATAGTCACCAACCGTACGACGCCAAGGTTGACCAGCATCAATATTTGCTGAAATTGTCACCACTTTTTCTGGGCTAACCACCAGACCGTAGAAGCGACCAAATGAACAATAAATAAAGTCCGCATAATAGTTAATGTTATGTATTGAACTAAATAGAACATGATCAATTTCTAGCTCTTCCATTAGTTGGCGTAGCTTGCTTTGTCTATTTTGATACTCAGATAATGAAAATGTTGCAGAAACTTTTTCACCATTTTCAATGGTTAATAATGATGGTAGCTCTGAAACAGCCAAATTATTTACTAAAGTATTCATATATGTGCCTAGATCAATGTGATGTAACCAATCACCTAAGCTTATGCAGAATATGAGTAGGTATTTTTGCCAAAAACGTCAGAAAGTTGTCAAAAACCGACAAGATTAAAAAATACTAATTAGCAAAATCTAGAACATTACGTTCAAATTTGGGTGAATAGTTAAAAAAAGCTTTATATGCTTTAGTAAAACTAGATCCGTTACAAAAACCGCATGCCAAAGCAATATTTGAAATGCTTAAAGTAGACTGTTTAAGTAGATTCTGTGCATAGGTGAGTCTTAGTTTTAAATAATATTCTTTCGGAGCCAATTGCAGATTCATTTTAAACAAGCGCTCTAAGGTACGCGGTTGAATTTTTACATGCTGTGCAATTTCAGCAATGGTTAAAGGCTCATTAATATTATTTTCCATTAAGCGCAATACATCTTGAATTGGAAAATCAAGTTTTTTCCTATGTTCAGAAATGGGTTGATGTTGAATTTCATTGCTCTCACGTACTTGATGAACAATAAATTGCTCACAGATTCTCTTAGCAATATTTGGATAATGTATTTCAACAAGTTCCAAGCCTAAATCAATCGCTGCAAGCCCACCAGAACAGGTAAAACGATTCTTATCAATGGTAAAAATATGCGGGGTAAATTGTACTAATGGAAATTCTTCTTGTGCAGCTAAGGTATTTTCCCAATGAAGACTAGCACGAAAGCCATTTAGCAGATCTGCTTTTGCCAATACATAAGCACCTGTACATAAACCACCTAAAGCAATTTTTTGTTGATCAAGCCGATATAAAAAATTCTTTAAGTATGGGGTCATATTCTTATACAGTTGAAAACCACCACAAATAAAAACGATATCCATATTCAGTAAATGTGGCAAAACACAGGTATGTTGTATTTGCAGACCATTGCTTGCGCAACTGTGATGACCATCTAAACCCGTCACGTTCCATTGGTATAAATTATCTTGTGTGACATAGTTAGCCATACGTAATACTTCAAGCATGTTTGAAAAGGCAATCATGGAAAAGTTATCGAGCAATAGAAAACCAATACGCTTAGAGTTTTGCAACATAAAATTAATATACTTTACTTTTTTTCATATTTTTATTAAGCAATTTTAGGACCACAATTTTGATTTTTCAGATTTAAATAATTTTAAAGTGTAAGGTAATACCTTAGATACTACAGAAAATCCTGGAAGCCAAACGCACCAAAAAATATTGGTTCAGAATATAATTTTTAATTAACAAACCTATTTGAAACAGAATATTAGTTGATATCTTATTTGTTACAGATTCAACAGACAATCTCTTATCAGAAATTTAAAAAACTGCACTATCCCACCAATTTATTATTACCCATTTAACATAATGGGCGTTATACGAAACGCATATAAAAATAGTTTTATATTTCAAAAAGTTATGCTATAAAAAAATTGGGACGCAAACCCGAAAAGCCGACTTGGAAACAAGTCGGCTTTTTTATGAGCGGTTTTGATACTTCTTGCCAATAAAATTGTTTAAAAAATAGTCGATTTTGCGATTTTTTAAATTTTATCAATGCTTGAATGCTTAAAATTATCCACATTTTTTGTGGATAAAATTTAGGCTATTTTGTACGCTCAGGCTTACGTGAATCTCGGCCCTTTGCGGCTATCTAGGATACTGGAACTTTCCTATGATGAACTCATCAGGAACAGGAAGTTCCATAACATAAAACAAAAATTATAAGTTATTCGATAGGGACCAGAGGATAGTGAAAGCACATGAGAAAACATGAAAAACCCCGGCAGGATGCCGGGGTTTTTTATTGCCTGAATATAGTAATTAGTGGGCAGTATCTGATTGGTTTTGATTGATAAATTTAACCAACGTATCCTGAATAAATTCCTCCAACTCAATACCTTGTTTTTTAATTAATTTTTCTAAATTTTCAATTATTTCATGGTCTAATTCAAACGAAATTTCTGATGAGGTCGCCATTAATAAATCGTAGTTGCTTTCTACCATTTTTCTAAAGACTTCCTCAGGATTATTCTTTAATGGCACGTTGAAAGACAGTCGGAGAGAACTGTTAATAATTTCAACATGTGTATATCCAAGATGTTCTGTACTTTTTCCGACAAATCCTAAATGCTTCATCATGATTCTCGAATCTGGTTATAGCGAATAGCCCTCAATCGAGAGCTATATAAATCAAGCCAGGCTTTCTTTTACAAATTGTGGATCAACAATAAATAATCGAATAAGGGATGTTGCTGCTCCTGAAGGTCTTCTAGCACCTTGTTCCCAAGATTCGAGTGTACGTCTCGAAACACCCAGAAGTTTGGCAAACTGTTCTTGTGTCAGTTGAGCCTTTCTACGAGCTAATGCTACATCGGTCTCAGTGATTACAGTTCTTTTAGCAGCATTATTAGCAAGCATGTCATCTATACCTAGCAAGATTTCAGCTTCAATATCTCTGGTTGCTTCAAAAGCTTCGAGTTCTTTTTCAGTCATTAAACGAGTCATTTAATTTCTCCACCAATGCTTGAAGAGTTTTCTTACTAAGCTGTACCGTTTGCTTTTTACTGTACAGGGTTAATAACCAGATCTCTCCATTTGTTAAACGATTAAAGTAGATGACTCTGACACCACCACTTTTACCCCTACCACCACTCGTCCATCTAATTTTACGAATGCCACCTGAATTAGGCTCTACATCTCCGGCTTCAGGATTTAATGCCAAGAATGTTTTAAATTCTTCGTACTCTTCCTGAGTCCAATAAACAAGACAGTATTTAGTAAATAATGGGGTTTCACATATTGTATACATTGCTGATGTTCATACTACCTTGTAGTAACTCATCATATACCACTATGTAGTATTATTGAATATTAATTTTCAGCTTTTTGGTTGTTTAGATTTAACAAGCAGAGTTCTTATATAATTCTGAGGATAAAGGCTATCAAATATGCATACGTAAAATTCTGCGTGAAACCATATTGAAGAATTCAAAAATCACCCTTTAGATTAGGAGCAATAGGATGAACTACTTTGCACAGGATCCCTTCTAGGTAATGTTACCTAGGAGGAATCATGAAAAGACTGAAATCTCAGTATCATCAATCTGTAAAAAAACCACATCCTAATGATTATTTTTATAAACGCTTTCCTAATGTGAAAAGTGTTTATCATAAAAAATTCAGTACACACCAAGAGAAAAGCTTTTATTCAATTCATTGCATTGAATATAAAAACTATCCTCTTAAACTTCGTGTAGCGCGAGGGCCTGGTCTAGCTGAAGCATGGGATGATCTTCCAGCATATGTCTATAAAGTTGCTAAAAGTTGGAAACATAATTCCAGAAGACAGCATCAGTACTACAAAGAACATGAACAACACTAAGAAAAATGAGGGAGTTTTTCCCTCATTTTTTGTATAAAACTCATTCTAAAAGACTGATTATTAGAAATAGATAAAGGATTCTGCATCATTGAAAGAGTAAAATTTATAAAATCAGAAGTATTGAAATTGCCTTCTGTTAACTTGATGAAATGAGTACTAAAACCTATGAAAAGAGATGAAATTTTAGGACATGACTCTTCTGAAAAAATCATTTTTTGCTTTCTTTATGAAAATGATGAAAAGGTTATCTCGCTGTTCGTTCGCTATTCAGATGAAAATACGATGAATATTGCAAAGCAGTCAGTCACTTTACATAGCCTATTTTGGAAATCAGATACGAGTGCACAAAATTTGAAGGAATTATTTGAAACTGATCCTTCTTTAGTAAATTTAGGCGTAGAGTTTTGGGCAGATTTTTTTCAGATCAATAAAAAATTTCCACCAGGCTTCAATAATGTGAAAGGACCGCTCCATGAATAACAAACTATTTGATCATCTTGTCCTTTCACTAAAAGAAGCAGGTGCCATAAAACGTGATGAAATTCAGGCAAGCCAAGCCACAGACCTTAGGCTGCCTGACTCTAAAGCAGGGTGTGAAAAAATGGGATTAACCCAAGTAGAGTTTTCTATACGTTTACATCTCAGGAAAACAACCAACAGAACTGAAAGTAAATTTAAATAACTTAGAAAGTATTAACTTTTAAATTAAATGTTTATATAAAAAAGCTATCCAAAGAATTATAAATTAAACAACTTCCGGTCACGTTCATCTGTTAAATATTTATCCATCTGAGCAATTAGTTTAGCTCTGGCCTGTTCATCATCTTCGGTGATTTTCAACATACAGGATCCAATTAAAATTTTGCGTCTAGTATCATCCTTTCGAGCCTGTTCTTTCTCTTTGGCTCGTTCTCTTGCCAGTGCTGCCTGTCTTTGAGCCTTTAACTGCTTTAGCTTTTCTTCCTGTGCCTTGATTTTGCTGTCTAGTGTTTCAGTAATGCTCATTAATCCAATACCATCATCCTGGGAAACCATCCCTAACATAAGCGCACTTGAATATGCATTCAAGGTGCTATATGTATAGTAATGTTTTCCTCGAAGAGCGCACTTATGCAAACTTCGTTTGCAAGTCCGATTGGGGTTCCCCCAATACCCCAACAACCGTATCCACGGTTGTATTTCACTACGTGAAAATTTAAAAGCGAAAAACAAGCATGGCGATTTACCACTTTTCAGTCAAAACAGTAGCACGATCAGCAGGGCGATCCGCCACTGCTGCGATTGCCTATCGGGCAGGTGAAAAGATCTATTGTGAACGTGAAGGCCGAGAACATGACTACAGCCGAAAAACCGGGGTGGAATACAAAGAGATTTACTTACCCGAAGGCGCACCAGAACATTTAAAAAACCGAGAAAAACTCTGGAACGAAGTCGAACAACGCGAAACCCGAAAAAACTCGACTGTAGCCAGGGAATTTGAAATTGCCTTTCCAAGTGAATTAAACCAGGAACAACGTCTGGCCATGCTCGAAGAATTATGTGCCAGCATCGTGGAAAGACATCAAGTAGCCGTCGATGCCTGCATCCATGCACCGCATACCGGATCCGGCAGTGATGAGCGCAATTATCACGCCCATATCCTGATGAGCACACGTAAACTCACGCCAGAGGGTTTTACAGAAAAAACTCGGGAACTCGATCAGAAACACAGTGGAGAAATCGAGCACTGGCGCGAACACTTTGCCGATATCTGCAATATGCACCTCGACATGGTCGGATCCACAGCAAGGGTTGACCACCGCAGCTACAAAGACCAGGAAAATGGCTTGCAGGCCACCCTGCACGAAGGACCGAAAGTCACCGAACTACGCAGAAGAGGCATCGAAACCGAAATCAGCCGAACCAACGATGAGATCAAAGAAAGAAATCAGGCTCAGCTGCAATACGGCAAAAATATGGATCTACTGATTGCTGAAAATGAGATCACACTCAAAAAACTAAAAACAGAACAGCAGATGCATATCCAAAATAGCGCTAAAACGCCACCATTAAGCGCAGAAGAGCAATTTCAATACATACAGAGAGAAACCCTAAGCAAACTACTCAAAGGCGAAATAAGCGCAAAAGAGGCGAATTTAGACCTAGATTTTATGCAACACAATCTTGAGAAAGTCGAAGGTATCCTGAGTAAACAACAAAAGCACAAAAATGACTTCAATCAGCAGCTCGCCCAAGACATCGTGAAAAGCAGACTCAAACAAAGTCATGACAAATTGCAAAGCTTGGTGGATCAACACAACGAGTTAGGTCAGAACAAGCCCTTGCTGTTTGGAAAAAAAGCTTGGGAGGCACAACGTGATGCGATTTACCAAGAACACAAACAACTGAAAGGCAGACATGAATACCAGAAAAAAAATGGTGTGAAGGATTTATTGGAAAACGAAAAATTCAAAGCACATGCCTGGACACAGTACGAAAAAGAGCATCCAGCCAAAGCCGAGCAATATCAGAACCTCTATGAGTCCTACCGAGCTATTAAAAACTGTGTGGATAAGATCAAAGCAGAACAACAAATGAAACTTAGACAAGAACAACAGCTCAAAGCACAGCAACAAGCTCCTAAAATGAAATCTCGTGGCATGAGGCGATAAACAGAGCGAGTGTCTACGAGCGAACTGAAAAAATTTGCCCATCCTTTTCCCTGATTACAAGCTCCCTATCCATCAATCACCTGCTTTACAGAGCATCCCGAATGGGTGCGAACTTTCCAAGTTTGCTTCTTAAATCGAGCGAAGCGAGAAAAAAAGCTGATGAGCGAAGCGAATTCCGACTTGCTTTTGATCTTGCCTTTGCTTTTTTTAAAGTCACAACGAGATTAGGCCAAAAATTGCCCCGACGAATCGAGCGAAAGCGAGATTCAATAGAGTTTGAGCGAACGAAGTGAAGCGAAAACCAAGGGCAATTTTTCACTCCTTTGGCTTTTAATTATTTTTAAGGTTTTTAAATGCTTTTAGACATGCTGTAAGCCTTTATTTGCAATAGTTTAAGAGGTGATAAAGATAGGTTTAAGGGGTGATAAAGATAGGTTTAAGGGGTGATAAAGATAGGTTTAAGGGGTGATAAAGATAGGTTTAAGGGGTATTTGAATAGCTGAATTATTGACTATTTAAAATAAATAGAATATAACCTAGTTAAATGAATTAATAAGCTTCATATCATGACAAATAACAATAAATTAGTTGTTAAGGATAATGCTCTTATCGATGCCTCTTTCAACTTATCACTCATAGAGCAACGTATTATGCTCTTGGCCATAGTTGGAGCTAGAGAGTCTTCTAATCTCACATCTGATACACCAATAGAAGTATTCGTAAGTGACTACGTTCATCAATTTAAGGTAGATAGTAATAATGCCTATGGCTTGCTTAGAGAGGCAGCGAAAACACTAAAAAGAAGAGAGTTTAGTTATTTAGATAGATATAAGGGCCAAGAAGCTCTTACTACAGCAAATTGGGTAAATAAAGTGACCTATGTAGATTCTAGTGGCCTTATCGTTTTATACCTTAGTAACGAAGTTATCAGTTTAATTAGCCGATTAAGCGAACAATTCACAAAATACCATATAGAACAAGTGTCTGACTTTAAGAGTAAATATAGCATCAGACTATATGAGCTACTAATTAAATGGTTGAATGTAGCAAAAACTGAGAAATATAGTATTAACGATCTTAGATCAAAATTAGGGCTGGATGCGACTGAATATTCAACTATGTCTAATTTTAAATCTAATGTCTTAGACAGAGCAGTAAGTGAAATTAATAAACATACCAATATTACCGTTGACTATGACCAATTCAAAAAAGGTAGAGTTATCACAGATATTCAATTCCGAATTAAATCAAAAGCAATACCAGCTCAACATGAATTAACAAAAACATCCCAAGTAACATTCCACCAAATGACAGATGCTCAAATCAATATGTTTGGCAATCAGCTTTCACGACTCCCTGAATTTTCAAACTTAGCAAATGGCAATGAAAGCTATGAGAGCTTAGCAGCAAAAATCAAAGAAATGCTGAGAGATCCAATACAACAAAAGCAGTTTTTACCCCACCTACAAAACCTTGGCTTTAAAGCTTGAGTGTATTGGAGAATACACATATTGTATTCTCCAATACATTTTCAAAATACACAGCAATACACTATGAATACAGCTACAAAATACAGTGTTAGTAATGCTGCAACGCTGTATAAAAAATCTAGAGCTACACTATATAAAGATATAAAAAATGGTGTGTTAAGTCGTGACCATGATGGTTGTATAGATTTTTCAGAACTACTTCGTGTCTATGGTGAGCCTTTTGGAGCAAAACAGGCAAAACGTATTGATACGTCTTCAATACAAAATCAAAATACACCTGAATACATTGATAAAACAGTGGTAGAACTGAAAAGCCAAATCGACTTCCTAAAAAAACAGTTAGAAAAAGCCGAAGATCGTGAATCCAAGGCGAACGCTCGTATAGATACGCTTCTAACACTCATCGAAATGAAGCCTCCCACAGCCAATATGACTACGTTTACCGATCAGAAATCTAGCCAGGATATAGCAACGGATCCTCGGCCAGAAGCTGAACCGAAAGATGACGGATTGACTACTCCGGAGCAGGCTGAAAATAAGCGGATTCCCGTACCGGAGCACGTTGAACAGGAGCCGGAGAAAAGGGGCTTTTGGAGCCGTTTTTTTAGACCCTATGATTAACCACGATTGTTTAACTAATATGAACAAAGTCGTGAAACATTGCTTAAATAATAGGCGTGGAACGTGAAAAATCATAAAAAAAACCCATCTTGGGGAAGATGGGCTATCAACTAGAAACTACAGCATTGATTTTTATAGATAATTATAACACATTTC
>NZ_JBZAYS010000007.1:0-2617 GCF_058242845.1 Acinetobacter sp. 789_lipA
ATATGATGATGTCGAGTAGGGCGGGGCACGTGAAACCTTGTCTGAATATGGGGGGACCATCCTCCAAGGCTAAATACTCCTGACTGACCGATAGTGAACCAGTACCGTGAGGGAAAGGCGAAAAGAACCCCTGTGAGGGGAGTGAAATAGATCCTGAAACCGCATGCATACAAGCAGTGGGAGCCGACATGTTCGGTGACTGCGTACCTTTTGTATAATGGGTCAGCGACTTACATTCAGTAGCAAGGTTAACCGCATAGGGGAGCCGTAGAGAAATCGAGTCTTAATAGGGCGTTTAGTTGCTGGGTGTAGACCCGAAACCGGGTGATCTATCCATGAGCAGGTTGAAGGTTGGGTAACACTAACTGGAGGACCGAACCCACTGTCGTTGAAAAGCCAGGGGATGACTTGTGGATAGGGGTGAAAGGCTAATCAAACTCGGTGATAGCTGGTTCTCCCCGAAAGCTATTTAGGTAGCGCCTCGGACGAATACCATTGGGGGTAGAGCACTGTTTCGGCTAGGGGGTCATCCCGACTTACCAAACCGATGCAAACTCCGAATACCAATGAGTACTATCCGGGAGACAGACTGCGGGTGCTAACGTCCGTAGTCAAGAGGAAAACAATCCAGACCGCCAGCTAAGGCCCCAAAATTATAGTTAAGTGGGAAACGATGTGGGAAGGCATAGACAGCTAGGAGGTTGGCTTAGAAGCAGCCACCCTTTAAAGAAAGCGTAATAGCTCACTAGTCGAGTCGGCCTGCGCGGAAGATGTAACGGGGCTAAAACTATATGCCGAAGCTGCGGATTTGCAATTTATTGCAAGTGGTAGGGGAGCGTTCTGTAAGCCGATGAAGGTGTATTGAGAAGTATGCTGGAGGTATCAGAAGTGCGAATGCTGACGTGAGTAACGACAATGCGAGTGAAAAACTCGCACGCTGAAAGACCAAGGGTTCCAGTCCAACGTTAATCGGGGCTGGGTGAGTCGACCCCTAAGGCGAGGCCGAGAGGCGTAGTCGATGGGAAATTGGTTAATATTCCAATACTTCTATGTAATGCGATGAGAGGACGGAGAAGGTTAAGTCAGCCTGGCGTTGGTTGTCCAGGTGGAAGGTTGTAGGCATGTATCTTAGGCAAATCCGGGGTACTGTATGCTGAGAACTGATAGCAAGCTGTACTTGTACAGTGAAGTGGCTGATACCATGCTTCCAGGAAAAGTCTCTAAGCTTCAGTTACATAGGAATCGTACCCGAAACCGACACAGGTGGTCAGGTCGAGTAGACCAAAGCGCTTGAGAGAACTCTGCTGAAGGAACTAGGCAAAATGGTACCGTAACTTCGGGAGAAGGTACGCTGCCGACGGTGATAGGATTTACTCCTTGAGCTATTGGCAGCCACAGAAACCAGGCCCCTGCAACTGTTTATTAAAAACATAGCACTCTGCAAACACGAAAGTGGACGTATAGGGTGTGATGCCTGCCCGGTGCTGGAAGGTTAATTGATGGGGTTAGCGTAAGCGAAGCTCTTGATCGAAGCCCCAGTAAACGGCGGCCGTAACTATAACGGTCCTAAGGTAGCGAAATTCCTTGTCGGGTAAGTTCCGACCTGCACGAATGGCATAATGATGGGGGCGCTGTCTCCAGCAGAGACTCAGTGAAATCGAATTCGCCGTGAAGATGCGGTGTACCCGCGGCTAGACGGAAAGACCCCGTGAACCTTTACTGCAGCTTGACATTGAACTTTGATCTTACTTGTGTAGGATAGGTGGGAGGCTTTGAAACCGAGACGCTAGTTTCGGTGGAGCCAATCTTGAAATACCACCCTGGTAATATTGAGGTTCTAACTCTGTCCCGTTATCCGGGACGAGGACCATGTCTGGTGGGTAGTTTGACTGGGGCGGTCTCCTCCTAAAGAGTAACGGAGGAGTACGAAGGTGCGCTCAGCGTGGTCGGAAATCACGCGTAGAGTATAAAGGCAAAAGCGCGCTTAACTGCGAGACCCACAAGTCGAGCAGGTACGAAAGTAGGTCTTAGTGATCCGGTGGTTCTGTATGGAAGGGCCATCGCTCAACGGATAAAAGGTACTCTGGGGATAACAGGCTGATACCGCCCAAGAGTTCATATCGACGGCGGTGTTTGGCACCTCGATGTCGGCTCATCTCATCCTGGGGCTGAAGCAGGTCCCAAGGGTATGGCTGTTCGCCATTTAAAGAGGTACGCGAGCTGGGTTTAGAACGTCGTGAGACAGTTCGGTCCCTATCTACCGTGGGCGTTGGAAATTTGAGAGGATCTGCTCCTAGTACGAGAGGACCAGAGTGGACGAACCTCTGGTGTACCGGTTGTGACGCCAGTCGCATCGCCGGGTAGCTATGTTCGGAAGGGATAACCGCTGAAAGCATCTAAGCGGGAAGCCTACCTCAAGATAAGATTTCCCTAGGACTTTATGTCCTCTAAAGAGCCGTTGAAGACTACGACGTTGATAGGTTGGATGTGGAAGCATAGTGATATGTGAAGCTGACCAATACTAATTGCTCGTGAGGCTTGACTATACAACACCCAAACAGTTGGTGTTGTGGTTCAAATCACTGCAAACAACTTGATTTAGTTATAAAGCTAGATA
>NZ_JBZAYS010000008.1:0-1233 GCF_058242845.1 Acinetobacter sp. 789_lipA
TTAAGTCGGATGTGAAATCCCTGAGCTTAACTTAGGAATTGCATTCGATACTGGGAAGCTAGAGTATGGGAGAGGATGGTAGAATTCCAGGTGTAGCGGTGAAATGCGTAGAGATCTGGAGGAATACCGATGGCGAAGGCAGCCATCTGGCCTAATACTGACGCTGAGGTACGAAAGCATGGGGAGCAAACAGGATTAGATACCCTGGTAGTCCATGCCGTAAACGATGTCTACTAGCCGTTGGGGCCTTTGAGGCTTTAGTGGCGCAGCTAACGCGATAAGTAGACCGCCTGGGGAGTACGGTCGCAAGACTAAAACTCAAATGAATTGACGGGGGCCCGCACAAGCGGTGGAGCATGTGGTTTAATTCGATGCAACGCGAAGAACCTTACCTGGTCTTGACATAGTAAGAACTTTCCAGAGATGGATTGGTGCCTTCGGGAACTTACATACAGGTGCTGCATGGCTGTCGTCAGCTCGTGTCGTGAGATGTTGGGTTAAGTCCCGCAACGAGCGCAACCCTTTTCCTTATTTGCCAGCGGGTTAAGCCGGGAACTTTAAGGATACTGCCAGTGACAAACTGGAGGAAGGCGGGGACGACGTCAAGTCATCATGGCCCTTACGACCAGGGCTACACACGTGCTACAATGGTCGGTACAAAGGGTTGCTACCTAGCGATAGGATGCTAATCTCAAAAAGCCGATCGTAGTCCGGATTGGAGTCTGCAACTCGACTCCATGAAGTCGGAATCGCTAGTAATCGCGGATCAGAATGCCGCGGTGAATACGTTCCCGGGCCTTGTACACACCGCCCGTCACACCATGGGAATTTGTTGCACCAGAAGTAGGTAGTCTAACCGCAAGGAGGACGCTTACCACGGTGTGGCCGATGACTGGGGTGAAGTCGTAACAAGGTAGCCGTAGGGGAACCTGCGGCTGGATCACCTCCTTAACGAAAGATTGACGATTGGTAAGAATCCACAACAAGTTGTTCTTCATGACGATGTATCTGAGGGTCTGTAGCTCAGTTGGTTAGAGCACACGCTTGATAAGCGTGGGGTCACAAGTTCAAGTCTTGTCAGACCCACCAAATCTGACTAACAAGCATTGTTAAATGCTGAATACAGAAAAACAGAGACATTGACTTATTGATAAGCTGGGGACTTAGCTTAGTTGGTAGAGCGCCTGCTTTGCACGCAGGAGGTCAGGAGTTCGACTCTCCTAGTCTCCACCA
>NZ_JBZAYS010000009.1:0-534 GCF_058242845.1 Acinetobacter sp. 789_lipA
AAGTAGCCTCCTCCTCGCTTAAAGTGCTTTACAACCAAAAGGCCTTCTTCACACACGCGGCATGGCTGGATCAGGCTTTCGCCCATTGTCCAATATTCCCCACTGCTGCCTCCCGTAGGAGTCTGGGCCGTGTCTCAGTCCCAGTGTGGCGGATCATCCTCTCAGACCCGCTACAGATCGTCGCCTTGGTAGGCCTTTACCCCACCAACTAGCTAATCTGACTTAGGCTCATCTATTAGCGCAAGGTCCGAAGATCCCCTGCTTTCCCCCGTAGGGCGTATGCGGTATTAGCATTCCTTTCGGAATGTTGTCCCCCACTAATAGGCAGATTCCTAAGCATTACTCACCCGTCCGCCGCTAGGTCGTATAGCAAGCTATACTTCCCCGCTCGACTTGCATGTGTTAAGCCTGCCGCCAGCGTTCAATCTGAGCCATGATCAAACTCTTCAGTTAAAAATCATTAGTAGCTTATGGCTACAAATCTTGGCTCATCAATTTTCTGACAAATATTTCTCAAATAAACTTCGAGTAATT